>JBDNCK010000371.1:0-2506 GCA_046719675.1 Sphingomonadaceae bacterium
GGTGCCGCCGCCACGCGCCTTCAGCGCATGGATGAGCGTGACGAGGATGCGCGCGCCCGAGGCGCCGATCGGATGGCCGAGCGCGCAGGCCCCCCCGTTCACATTCACCCGGTCATGCGCAAGCCCGAGATCGCGCATCGCGATCATGGCAACGACGGCAAAGGCCTCGTTCACTTCCGCGAGATCGATGTCCGACAGGCGCAGGCCGGCCCGGTCCAGCGCCTTCTGCGCAGCCGGCACGGGCGCCGTCGTGAACCAGGCCGGCTCCTGGGCGTGGGCGGCGTGGGAGAGAATGGTGGCAAGCGGCGCAAGGCCGCGTGCTTCTGCCGTCTCGCGGCGCATCAGGACGAGCGCTGCCGCCCCGTCGCTGATGCTGCTGGCGTTGGCGGCCGTGACCGTGCCGTCGGGCGCAAACGCGGGCTTGAGGTGCGGGATCTTCTCGGGCCTCGCCTTGCCCGGCTGCTCGTCGGTTGCGACGGTGCCGGCCCTTGTCTCCACGCCCACGATCTCGCCGGCAAAGGCGCCGGTTTCGATCGCCCGTTTCGCCCGCGCGAGGCTTTCCAGCGCATAGGCGTCCTGCTCGGTGCGGGTGAACTGGTAATGGCGGGCCGCGCTCTCGGCGAAGCTTCCCATCAGCCGGCCCGGCTCATAGGCATCCTCGAGGCCGTCGAGGAACATCGAATCCTTCACCTCGCCATGGCCCATCCGGTAGCCGCGCCGCGCCCTGGCAAGAAGATAGGGCGCATTCGTCATCGACTCCATGCCGCCTGCCACCACGACATCGCGCGAGCCGGCCTTCAGCGCATCATGGGCGAGGATCACCGCCTGCATGCCCGAGCCGCACATCTTGTTGAGGGTCACGCACGGAGTCGACTGTGCCAGCCCCGCCCCGAGCGCTGCCTGGCGCGCCGGCGCCTGCCCCTGGCCTGCGGGCAGCACGCAACCCATCAGCGCCTCGTCCGCGTCGCCAGGCTGCAGGTTCGCATCCGCGGCCGCCGCCCGGATCGCGGCAGCCCCGAGCGCCGGGGCGGGCACATCCCGGAAATCCCCGTCGAGCCCGCCCATGGGCGTGCGCCTTGCTGCCACGATCACGATGTCCGACGCCTGCATGTCTGCTCCTTCCTTTCAGTCCTGCCGCCACAGGAAGGCCAGCGGGTGGACGCCTGCCGCGTTCGGCTGGAATCCCTGCACGCGCCGCCCGACCAGCGACCAGCGCAGCGGCTGGATCAGCGGTATGGCGCTCACCTCGTCAAGCCACAAGCGCTCGGCGAGCGCGATGGCTTCCATCCGCGCGGCAAGCGTGGGTTCGTTGCGCGCGCGCGCCAGCAGCTCGTCGGCTTCGGGCAGGCACACCTGCAGCCGGTTGCGCCCGCACCGCAGCCAGTCGAGGAAGGGAAGCGGACTGTCCACCGGCCCTTCGACGATGGTCAGCGCCATTTCGAACTTGCCGTCTGCCACGGCGGCTGCATGCCGCTCCCGGCGCCGCCGCTCGACGACGATGTCAACGCCGATCGGGGCCCAGCTGGCAACGAGGGCGGCTGCCGCCCGCTCCTCCTCGACCGAATCGCCTGTTGCCAGGCGCAGCTGCAGCCGCTCGCCTTCCGGCAATCCGGCTTCCAGCAACCGGCGCTGCGCATCGGACTGCCGATCGGCAAGGGGAAGGAGGCTCCAGTCGGGTATGGGTGCGTCCGGCATGCCCGAAAGGCCGGGCGGTGTCAGCGCATGGACGGGCAGCGCCTGGTCGCCGCCATAGATGGCGCGGCCCACCCGGCTGCGGTCGATGCTGCGATCGAGCGCCTGGCGCACCAGCAGGTTGGCAAGCATCGGATGCGCATGGTTGATGGCAAGAAGCAGGGTCGCGCGGGTGCGTTCGAGCACCAGGGCGTCGCGCGGGGCGCCGACGCGCGCTTCCGAGACTCCGTTGACGAGGCCGCCGAGCACGAGATCGGTTTCGCCGCGCCGGAACCGCTGCACCGCTGCCTGCGGCTCGGCTGCCTGCACCCGCGCCCGCGGCTGCCGGACATTGCCGGCATCGAAGAAGCCCTCGTCGCGCTCCAGCAGGATGCCCGGCTGGGTGGATTTCCTGTCCTCCGCTTCGGCCACCTCCCGGTAGGCGCCGGGAAGGGAGGGGATCGCCTGCCGGCCGCGCCCCTCCGCCATGACGGCGACTTCGGGAAGGGCAAGGATCTCGAGCAGCTCCGGCTGGGGCGTGGTCAGGCGGATCTCGAGCACTTCGTCGAGCGGGGCGAGGACCGCCTCCACGCCATCCAGCAGGCGCCGCGCTTCGGGCGTGCCGGAGGTGCGGTGGCGCTCGAGCGCGCGTGCGATGTCCGCAGCCCGCACCGGCCGCCCGTCGGCGGCAGCAAGCGGCCGCAGGCGCAGCACGATGAACAGGCCATTGTCCGAGACCCGCCAGCTCTGCGCCAGCCCGGGGACGACCCTTCCACCGGAATCCAGCCGGGTAAGACCGATGCGGGTGGCCTGTGCCACCAGGCGGGCGGAAAGA
>JBDNCK010000372.1:0-2504 GCA_046719675.1 Sphingomonadaceae bacterium
CGCCCTCGCCCAGCCGGCCCATCAGGCGCTCGAACCCCGCCCTGTCTCCAGCGGCAAGCAGGGCAGCCTGTTCCTGCCAGCGATCGCGCATGGGCCGGCCCTGGAAGGTCCCGAGGCGGGAATCGAGCGCTGCCAGCTGCGCGGCATCCAGCGATGCAATCTGCGCAAAGGTGGTGATGCCAAGCTCGTTCAGAAGGGTCGCGAGCTTCGGCCCCACGCCCTTGAGCTGGCGCAGGTCATCCGGTGGGCCGGCAGCCGGCGGCAGCACCAGATCGCCGACGGGTGCCGGTGGCGGCTCGCTCGGCGCGGGGGGTGCCGCCGGTTCGGGCGGCGGGACCTTGATGAGACGCCGGCGCCGCGCCGGGATCACGACATAGACGATGACTGCCGCCAGGAAGACAAGGACGGCAAAGGCAAGAAGCAGAAACTGGTCGACCGTCATGGGCGACGCCCTTGGGCGTTCGCCTCCGCGCGGTCAACTTCGCACGCGTGCGTCAGGTCGTCCGCTTGGCGCGATCGGCCGCGTTGGTTGCCCGGATCGCCTGGCCGATCATCTCCCAGTCTTCGGCGTCCAGCCGCGTGAGCTGGTGGAAGTTGCCGCCGGAGGCCAGCCACTGCCCGCCATCGAGGGCGATCACTTCGCCGGTCAGATATTCGCAGCCGTCTGCCATCAGGAAGAGGGCGAGATTGGCCAGCTCCTGATGCTCGCCCATGCGGCGCAGCGGGATGTCCGACGCGCCGGTGCCAGCGCCGGTCTTCTTCGCCAGCGGCTCGGGCATCAGCCGTTCCCACGCCCCCTTGGTGGGGAAGGGGCCGGGTGCGATCGCGTTGGCGCGGATCCCCTTCGGCCCCCATTCGACCGCAAGGCTCTGGGTCATCGCGGCAACGCCTGCCTTGGACATGGCGGAAGGCACGGTAAACGGCGAGCCGGTCCACACCCAGGTGGTGACGATCGACAGGATGTTCCCCTTGAGCCCGCCGGCGATCCAGCGCTTGCCCGCTGCCACTGTCGTGTTGAAGGTGCCGTGCGCCACGATCGAGGCAATCGCATTGAAGGCATTGGCCGACAGATCCTCAGTGCGGCTGATGAAATTGCCGGCGGCGTTGTTGACGAGGCCGGTGAGCGGCTTCTCGTCGAAGATCGCCTGCATCGCCTCGTCGATGGCGCCGGCGTTGCGGATGTCGACCGCCATGGGCGTGACGGTCCCGCCCGTCTTCTCGCGCATCTCGGCGGCGGCTTCCTCGAGCACCGGTCCGCGCCGGCCCCAGATGACGACATCGGCGCCATGGGCGGCAAAGGCCTCCGCCATCGACTTGCCGAGCCCCGTGCCGCCGCCTGTGACGAGGATGCGGTGCCCTGCAAGAAGATCCGGCCGGAACATCGACATGGCTGCTACTCCCTTCATGAATGCCGTGCTGCTACGGCGGGTGCATGGCGCGCGAAACTATCAAAAGCCACGCGGCCGAGCGGCTGGTGGACGCCCGCGGACTTGCCTGTCCGCTGCCGGCGCTGCGGCTGGCGCGCGCGGTGCGCGAGGGCGGGGCGGGCCGCTACCGGCTGCTGGCCGACGATCCGGCCGCGGCACAAGACATTCCAGCGCTGGCGCAGGAAAGGGGCTGGCGTCTCGTCGCCGCCCAAGGGCTCGCCTTCCTGATCGAGGCCTAGCGCGCGGGCGCGCAGGTCTCGCCGGCGATCTTCAGGCGATTGCAGGCCTCTGCTGCCCCCGGGCCGCTGGCCCGCAGGCGATAGAGGGTCCTGCCCTCGCTGGCGACGGGCGCGACGGCCACTGACAGCTCGGCGACGTAGGGAAAACGGGCGGAAAGATCCTTCCAGTGCGCCCGCGCCCTTGCCTCGGTCGAGAAGGCGCCGAGCTGGATCGTGCTGGAAGCAGCCACGGCCGGCGGCGGCGCCTTGTCCGGGGCAGGGGTCGGATCGGCGCGCGGTTCCGGCCTCGGGGCAGGGCGCTCGGGCGTGCGCGAGGGCAGCGGCGGGTCGCCGGGAAGGCGCTCCTCGCGAACGGGCCAGTCCGTCGTCTCGAAGTCGAGAAGGTCGGTCGGCGGCCCCGGCGCCTTCTCGGCCACGGGGGGCAGCGGCTCTTCGGGCAGGCGTTCCGGGTCGATCCGCGCCGGCGGATCCTGGCCTTCGCCGGCCGGGAACAGCAGCTGGCCCTGGCCTTCCACGGGCACGCCATCGGCTTCCGGGCCTTCGGCAGGCACCTTCCAGGGACCGGGCGAGGCGACGACGGGTATCTCGCCGACCGGCACGTCGATGGGTGCATCCGCCTTTTCGGAGATCAGCCAGACGCCGGCCGCCACGATCCCGGCAAGCAGCAGCAGGCCGCCACCAAGGACGATCAGGGTGCGTTTCCCGATGAGGGTGTGGCTGGGTTCGTCGGCCTGCGGGTCGGCGGCCTCCAGCCAGGGCTCGCGCCCGTCCGGATGGCGGCGGCTGGCCTCATTGCGCGGGGAGGGGCTGCGCGCCATCTCAGCGCAACTCCTCGGCG
>JBDNCK010000037.1:0-10283 GCA_046719675.1 Sphingomonadaceae bacterium
GCGGCACAGGAGGTCGGGCTCGATCTCGTGGAGGTTTCCCCCAACGCCGATCCGCCGGTGTGCAAGTTCCTTGATGTCGGCAAGTTCAAGTATGAGAGCCAGAAGAAGGCTGCCGCCGCCCGCAAGACCCAGAAGGTCCAGGAAATCAAGGAAATCAAGATGCGGCCGAACATCGATGACCATGATTACGAGGTCAAGATGCGGGCGGTGAAGAAGTTCCTGGAGGAGGGCGACAAGGTGAAGCTCACCCTGCGCTTCCGCGGCCGGGAACTGGCGCATGGCCAGCTTGGCCTGAAGCTGCTGGAGCGCGTGCGCGACGATTCGGCCGAATATGCCAAGATCGAGCAGACGCCGCGCATGGAAGGCCGTCAGATGCTCATGATCATGGCCCCCAAGGCCGCCTGAGGACAGCAGCCGACCACATTCCCTTGCTTCCTTGATTCCGCTATCGGAGCGGCAGGGGGAACGATCATGGCGTGCATGGCCCTGTCGGAATGGCAAAAGCCCCAGGCCGATCTGGTGCTGCGCGGCGGCGCGGCCTCCGGGGTCGTCTATCCTTGCCTTGTTGCACGGCTTGCACAGCATTATCGCCTGCGCTGCATCGGCGGCGCGTCGGCCGGGGCGATTGCAGCCGGCATCGCGGCTGCAGCACAGTTCGGCGTCCTGAACGGGAACCCCAAAGCCTTCCGTGATCTTCGGGACATTCCAGAAGCGATGCGCAAGCCGGCGGGCGGCACCACCCGGCTCGAGCATCTCTTCTCGCCCGGCCCGGGCAAGGAACCGCTGGGGCGGCTGCGACGGGCCCTGTTCCAGGCAGGCTCTCCCGCTCGCCTGCTGACCGCCGAAGCCGGCGAATTGCTCGGACATGCCCCGGTGGTGCTGGCGGTGCTGACGGGCTCGGCCCTGCTCCCGCTTGCTCTGGGCCATGCGCTGCCGGCGCCGAGCGCAGGCGCTGTCGTGGCGCTGTTCCTCCTGATGCTGCTGCTGGCACTCGCCAGCTTCCTTGGCATCTTCGGCCTGCTGATGGGGCGCCGGATGCGCCGACGCTATCTGCCACCGGGCATCCTTGAGAAACTGCGCGCCACCGGCTTCGGCATCTGCGACGGCGTCGATCCGGACCTCTGGCAGCAGACGCCGAAGTGCCAGCAGATGCCGAAGCTCGAGGACCTTGAAGCGGCGGGCCATCTGTCGGACTGGCTCCATGCCGCCATCCAGAAGGCCGCGGGCCTGCCGCTCGACCAGCCGCTCACCATGGGACAGCTCTGGTGCGGCCATAACGGTGCTGCCAGCCCGACCACCGCGTGGGACCGGCCCCGCGTCATCGATCTCGTGCTGACCACGACGAACCTGTCCCACCAGGTACCCCACCGCTTTCCCTTCCTCGAGAAACCGGGGCTCAGGCTCTATTTCCGGGAAGACGAGCTGGCCCGTGTCCTGCCGCCCCCCGTCGTCAAGGCGATGGTGGCAGCAACCAAGGGCGCGGCGTGTGAACATTCCGCCAGCGGGGATCCCGGGCGAGAGAAGCTGGCGCCGTTGCAGGTCATCGCGCGGGATGGCGCCACCTACTGGCGCCTCCCGCGTCCCGAACAGCTGCCGGTCCTTCTCGGCGTGCGCATGTCGCTAAGCTTTCCCGTCCTCATCTCCGCCGTTCCACTCTGGGCCTGGCGGCATGACGACAGCACCCACAATGCGGGCGAACGGGATCAACACGGCCCCGTGCTGCGCCCCTGCCTCTTTTCCGATGGCGGCATCACGTCGAACTTTCCGGTGACCATGTTCGACGGCCTGCTGCCCAACCGCCCCACGTTCGGCGTCAATCTCGCCGATGTGCTGCCCGACGGCTCCAGCGAGCGCATCGAGCTCCAGGTCGACGACCCTTCCGGCGATCCACGCACCGGCCGGCCTCCCCGGATTGCGCCGGAATGGCGCGCCGATCTCGTCGCCGGGGGGCTCGGCACCTTTCTCGGATCCATCCTCGATACCGCCCGCAACGCGCACGAGAATGAGCTGATGACCATGCCCACCTGCCGCCCGCGCATCGTCACCGTCCGGCTCGATCCGCGCACCGAGGGCGGTCTCAACCTCGAGATGTCGCGCGACACCATCACAGCGCTGGCGGAGCGGGGGGAGATGGCCGCCCAGCGGCTGCTCGACCATTATCCGCCGCCGGGCGCCGGCGATCGGTCATCCTGGCGCGCCCATCGCGAACTGCGACTGCGCAAGGCGCTTGCTGCGCTCGAGTCGGCGCTTGTCGATTTTCACGAGGCCTGGAACGATCGCACGCCGGGCCAGCCGGGCTGGCGACAGACGCTTGCCACCCTCGCCAGCCGCGACATCCCCCAACGCGGCCGCCGCCGCACCGGCCTGATCCTCGCTACCCAGCTCGTGCAGCTCGCCAGCGACGTCGCAAGGGCCGCGCGCCGCCCCCACAAGTCCTTCTTCGACGGCGCCCGCAACCTCGAGGATCCGACCTCGCTCAACCGCCTCCGCCAGGCGCCTCGCCCGCGCATGGGGCTGCGGCTCGTTCCCACCGGCTCGCAGGATCCGCTCCAGGGCTAGCTTCCCGGCTTCACCACGCCCACCCAGCTGATCACCAGCAGCAGCGCATAGACCATGACCACGAAGATGCGCGTGCGGTCCATCGTGCGGCGCAGCGGCACCTCGGTTGCATCGGAGGATCCCTCGCGGATGAGGGCCATCAGCTGCGGTCCCACCGGCTTGAAGGCAAGGTCGATGAGGATGGCCGCCACGAAGATAAGCCCGAACAGCAGCGCCTTCCAGGCAAGGAAGCCGGCAAGCGGCGTGCCGCCGTTGCGCAGCGACAGCGCGCCCAGCAGCAGGTAGAAGCCGGCCAGCGCCCAGCGCAGCACGCCTTCGATCGCGCGGGCGCGCGCCGCACGCGGCGTCTGGTCATGCAGATGCGCGTCCCACACCAGGAACAGCCAGAAGCCCCCGATGATCAGCCCGGCAATCAGGATATGGTCCGGCATCAGCGGCCACCAGTCGCCTGCCTTGAGCAACAGCAGCGAGGACGGCACCATCAGCGCCCAGGCCGTGCGCGGCCCCATGTCGAGCGCCACCAGCAGCTTGAGCAGCACCAGCCTGGTCTCGAGCGAATAGAGATGGCGCTTGCGGAAATGCTGGCCCAGCAGGAACACCCCGATGTCGCCGCCCAGCCACACCACGAACAGCAGCAGGTGGAACCACACAAGCAGGGGATAGGGCTCCATCACAGCGCGCCCTCGAACAGCGCGACATGGAAGTCGCCCGCGCCTTCGCGCAGCGGCTTGACTTTCTCCTGATAGTCGGGATCGTTCCAGAAGGCGCGCACGGCCTCGGCGTTCGGGAACTCCGCCACCACGACAGACCTGCCGTCCCAGTTCTCGAGATCCTGAAGCGGTCGGCCGATCAGCACATAGCGCCCGCCATGCCGGGCATAGAGGCCCGATTCGGCCAGCGCCTTCGCATAGGCGCCCATCTTCGCGCCGTCGGTCACGCGGGCGCTCACCACGAGATAGGCCCTGTGCTGGCTCTGCATCGAAAGCTCCCCTTTTTCGCGGCTGTGTTGCGCCCCGGCACTAGGCGCATGAGCGCAGGACTGTAAAGTTGTCCGGACAAATAACGGTGCCCGATCCGAGGCGCCGCGAGCACGGGGGCCCGGGGCAGGCCGCAGGCAAGGCGGCCCGCAGCGGGTCGTCATGACACAGGGAGACGAATATGCGCAGGTTGTTCCTTGCCGCTCTTTTGGGGTCCGCAGCTGGCTCGGCCCTGCCGGCCTTCGCCCAGGAAACGACGGTTTCGCCGGGCGGCATTCCCGAGATCATCGTCACCTCCCAGCGGCGCGAGGAATCGCTGCAGGACGTGCCGATCGCGATTTCAGCCTTTACCGCTGCCACCCTCGAGCAGCGCGGGATCGGCAACACGCTCCAGCTTCTCGATTTCGTCCCCAACATGTTCGGGTCGAACAACACCGGCCTCGGGTCCGCCAACGCCTACTACATCCGCGGCCTCGGCAACACCGAGACGATCGCCACCTTCGACCCGCCGGTTGGCACCTATGTCGACGAAATCTATCTCTCGCGGCAGAACGGCAACAATTTCGGCTTCTTCGACGTCGAGCGCGTGGAAGTGCTGCGCGGGCCGCAGGGCACGCTCTTTGGCCGCAACACGACGGGCGGCGCCGTCAATGTCATCATGAAGCGGCCGTCGGATGATTTCGGCGGCTATGTCGAGGCCGGCTACGGGGCCTATGGCCGCAAGCTGGTGCGCGCCAACCTCGATGCGCCGCTGTCGGAAGCCATCCAGCTCAAATTCTCCGGCTACTGGAACGATGACAAGGGCTACGTCCGGAACACCACGACCGGCGAGCGGCTGAACGACAGCGACATGCTCGGCGTGCGGATGGCGCTGCAGCTGCGGGCAACCGACCGGCTGACCTGGAACATCTCGGGCACCTACATGGAGAACAACGGGGAAAATCTCCTGAACTTCCCCTGTGACCCGCGCAATCCCTCCAACTGTTCCGGCCGTTTCGTGACCACGGGCATGCTGGAGGACGGACCGGCCGGCGGCGCCTATTCCGTGCCGATCACCGGCCGCAAGGCGCGATTCGGGCTGGGCAACGAAGTCTCGACCGTCATCGTGGCATCGAACATCGAATGGGCAGGCGACAACCACACGCTCAACATCATCACCGGCGTCGTCGACATGAGCCAGCAGTTCGGCCTCGACTTCGCCGACGGCCGCGGGCTGCCAAGCGCTGCGGTTCCCAATCCGCCCATCCGCGGCTTCCGCAACGGCGGCTTCGCCATCCTGAACGACGGCACCCACAAGCAGTTCTCGCAGGAAGTGAAGCTGAATGGCCGGCTGTTCGGCGACCGGCTCAACTATGTGGCGGGCTTCTTCCTCTATGACGAGACCAACAAGACCGACTTTGCCGACATCTTCACGGTCGACATCGGATCGCCCACGGGCCTGCCCCTGCTGCTTGCCGACCGCGTGCTTGCCAACGACACCAAGGCGAAGGCCGTCTACCTCCAGGCCGATTTCAACATCACCGATGCGCTGATCTTCACGGCCGGCGTGCGCTACACCGACGAGGAGAAGACTGCCCAGCTCATCGACAACCGGGCGCAGTGCCAGGTGGTGCCGAAGCCGCTGACCTGCCTCGGCGCCGACCTCAGGGCTGCCAATGGCACGCCCATCCCGACGACGCTGCGCACCAAGGACTGGACTCCGCGCTTTGCCCTCAACTACCGGCCGAACCAGGATATTCTCCTGTTCGCAAGTGCCACCAACGGCTTCAAGTCCGGCGGCTGGAACGCGCGCGCGACGGCCAATGCCGCCTTTCTTCCCTTCGATCCCGAGTTCGTGTGGTCCTATGAGGGCGGCGTGAAGTCGAGCTGGCTTGACAACCGGCTACAGGCAAACCTCACCGTCTTCTGGCTCGATACCAAGGACCTGCAGACGCCGTCGGCCTTCGTGAACCCGGTCACCGGGGCCGTCACCTTCATCACCCAGAATTTCGCGGACTATGTGAACCGGGGTGTCGAGCTCGAGCTGACGGCAGCCCCCATCGAGGGCCTCTCGGTCTATGCCAACCTCGGCTACCAGCGCGACAAGTATAATGTGTCCGACAGCCTCGCGCCCAACCAGTTCGGGGTGAAGGCCATCCGCCAGCAGCAGGCAGACTGCCGGGCGCAGCTGGCGCAGGGGCGGATCCCGTTGGGTGTTGGTGCCGACAATGCGCCCGATTGCGCTGCCGGCATCATCACCGCCGATGGCGAGATCGCAACGCCCGTGCGCACGCCGGACTGGAGCCTCTCGTTCGGCGGCACCTATGACTGGCGGTTTGATGACGCCGGCATCATCCTCTCGCCCTCGGTCAACCTGATATGGCGTTCCGGCCTGGAGACGGGAACGGCCAACGCGAGCATCTTCACCGGGTCGATCACGGCGCCCTCGGGCGCCGTCTATCCGGCCAACCCGTTCGGCGGCGAATTCATCACCGGCTCGCTGACCGAGAGCCATCTGCTCGTCAACGCCTCGCTCAGCCTGCGCACCACCGATGACAACTGGACTCTCGCGGTCGAGTGCCTCAATTGCTTCGACAAGGAATTTGGGCAATCGAGCCTCGTGAACTTCACCTACATCAACCCGCCGCGGACCTGGCTCGTGCGCGCCAAGCGCAGGTTCTAGCCCGTGCAGGCAAGGGGCATGGAGGCCCCGCCCACGACCGGCAGCCGGCGCGGCGAGTTCCGCGCTGGCTGGCCGATCCTGCTGGCCTGCATGGCCGGAGTCGCCACCGGCGCCTCGCCCATCCCCTACAACACGATCGGCTTCATGATGCCGGAGCTTGCCCGGGAATATGGGTGGAGCTTCGGGGCCATGTCGCTTGGCATCACCATCTTCGGGGTGCTGGCCGCCTTCCTTGCCCCCTTCTTCGGCGCCATGGCCGACAGGCATGGCGCCAAGCCGGTCGCCATGGTCTCGCTTGGCCTCTTCGGGCTTGCCTTCGGCAGCTTCTCGCTCATCGGCGCGGAGATCTGGACCTTCTATCTCGTGTGGGTCCTGCTCGGTCTCGTCGGCATCGGCTCCACCCCGGTCACCTTCTCGCGCCTCGTCAACGTCTGGTTCTTCCGCAACCGCGGGCTTGCGCTTGGCATCATGCTGGTCGGCACTAGTGTCGCTGCCGTCGTCGTGCCGCCGCTCGTCACCTGGGCCATCGGCGCGCATGGCTGGCGCACGGCCCATCTCATCATCGCGGCCCTGCCGCTGCTCGTCGGCCTGCCGCTGGGGCTCCTGCTGCTGCGCGAGCCGCGCAGCGAGGAGCGGCCACCCGATGATGTGTCGGCGGCAGCCGGCGTCAGCCTGAACGAGGCGATGCGCGACCGCCGCTTCTGGACGATCTTCGCCTCCATCTTCTGTGTCGCCTTTGCCTATGGGGGCGCACACATCCACATGCCCGAGATCGTGAAGCTGCACGGCCTGCCGCCCGAGCGTGCGGCCAATGTGCTCCAGATCCTCGGCCTTGCCATCCTGACCGGCCGCATCGTCACCGGCTTTCTGCTCGACCGTTTCTGGGCACCTGCCGTCTGCCTGCCCATCCTGACCATGCCCGCAATCGCCGTCCTCTATCTTGCCGGCACCGAGCCCAGCTTCTGGCTGGTGGCGGGCTCTGCCTTCCTGCTGGGATTTGCGGCAGGCGCCGAATCCGACCTCATCGCCTATCTCGCCAGCCGCTACTTCGGCCTCAGAAACTATGGTCGCATCTACGGGACGCTCTACATGGCCTTTGCGCTTGCCTCTGCCTTCTCGCCTGCCGTCTATGGGCGCGTGCGCGACGTGACCGGGACCTATGATCCGATGCTCTATGCAGCTGCCGGCCTGTTCGTGACCGGCGCCCTCCTCCTGCTGACGCTCGGCCGCTATCCGGAGCTCTCGCGCGAGGCGGTGCCGGCATGACCATTGCCCCGTTCCTTGCCTGCGCCATGCAGCTGCGTGCGCGCTCGGTCGAGGCTGCGCCCGATGTGCCGGCTGCGCGCGCGGGCATCAGGAAGCACATCGCCGACCTCGAGATCGAGCTGCGCGGCACGAAGGATTTCCTCGAGAAATTCTCGGGCACGCCGCTGAAACTCGTCGTGCTTCCCGAGTATCTCTTCACCGGCTTTCCCACCGGCCGGGTCTCGGACTTCCGGGCGCGGGCCGTCTTCGACCCGGACGGCCCGGAATATCGGGAGCTGGGCGAACTTGCCCGCCGCCTGTCGCTGTTCATCGCCGGCAACGCCTATGAAAGCGATCCGCACTTCCCGACCCTGCATTTCCAGACGAGCTTCGTGGTGGCCCCTTCGGGCGAGGTGGTGCTGCGCTACCGCCGGCTCAATTCCATGTACACGGCAAGCCCGCACGATGTGTGGAGCGAATACCGCAAGCACTATACGCTGGATCAGGTCTTCCCGGTAGCCGACACCGAGATCGGCCGGATCGGCGCGGTTGCCAGCGAAGAGATCCTCTATCCCGAGATCGCGCGCGCCATGGCGTTGCAAGGCGCGGAAATCCTCGTCCATTCCTCGTCCGAACAGGGTGGCCTGGTGCCGACGGCCAAGCATCTGGCGCGCCGCGCCCGTGCGCTCGAGAATCTCGCCTGGGTGGTGTCGGCCAACACCGCCGGAATCGCCGGCGGCGATGTCGCGGGCCTGAGCGCCGACGGCAATTCCGCCATCGTCGACTTCAAGGGCCAGGTGGTGGCCGAGGCGCTGTCGGGCGAGAATGCGAACGCCTTTGCCGAGATCGACGTGGAGGCGGTGCGCCGCCATCGCCGCAAGGTGGGCATGTCCAACTATCTCGCGCGCCAGCGGCTCGAATGCTTCCGCGAAATCTATGCACAAGTGGTGCAGCCGGCCGACAGCCTGATCCGCGGCGGCGAAATCGTCCGCAAGGCACCTGCCCACGCTTCGGACAGTCTCGGGAAGGTGATTGCCGAGCGCGCAAGGCGCGGCTTGATCTAGGGCGCCCGCGCGCCACATGATCGCGCAAGGAGGTTCGACGATGCAGGACGTGCCACCCCCCTATACGGAAGTCGCCCGCCATGGCGTCTTCCCCGAGCCGACCCACGACGAGGCCGCGCGCTTCAACTTCCTGGCCAACCTCAACCGGCATCTGGCGACGGTGCTTGGCGCCGGCAATCGCCTGGCCTGGGAGAAGCGCGCCGGTCCGGCCTTTGTCGCCGAGCATGGCCGCGAGCCGAAGGACCGCTTCGAGATCCGCCGCGCCATGAACCGCGATCCCTATCACCGCTTCTGGAGCGCGCTCAAGCGCAACTCCATGGAGATGCGCCAGCAGAACGGCCGCTCCATCGTGCTGCGCCAGGCGCACGAGCTGGCCGCACGCGCGGCGCAATACAACCAGCGCGACACGCTGGAGCTTGACCCCTCGGTCGAGACGCCGCGCTACCAGGCCGCCGTCGACATCCACTGCATGCCCGGCTCCTATCATGGCGAGCTGTTCGAGGGCGATGTGTCGGCCGGGGCCAATTATGACTGCGGGATCTTCGCCACCACCGGCGGCGGCCTCGGCGCCCTGTCCGACGGCGGCGGACAGGCACTCGTCAAGTGGATCCGCGAGACAAGGCCCGGCTGGGCGCCACGCCGGATCCTCGACATCGGCTGCACCATTGGCCACAATGCGGTGCCGCTGGCGGTTGCCTTTCCCGACTGCGAAGTCATCGCCATCGACACGGCCGCGCCGGTGCTGCGCTATGGCCATGCCCGCGCGCAATCCTTGGGGGTGACCAACATCCGCTTCATCCAGATGAACGCGGAGGATCTCTCTCGCTTTCCCGACGGCCATTTCGACTGGGTGCAGACGACCATGTTCCTGCACGAGACCAGCGGCAAGGCGCTGCCCAGGATCCTTGCCGAAGGCGCCCGCGTGCTGGCGCCAGGCGGCCTCATGCTGCACCTCGAGCAGCCCGCCTACACCGACGAGATGCCGCTCTTCGAGCAGTTCCTGCGCGACTGGGACGCCTTCAACAACAACGAGCCCTTCTGGTCGGCCATGCATGCGCTCGACGTGCCGGCGATCATGGAAGCCGCCGGCCTGCCGCGCGAGGGCCAGTTCACGGCGCGGGTGAAGGCGGTCGTCGATCGTTCCGTCTTCCCCGAGGCGCCGGATGGCGAGGGCGAGGATCATGGACGGGCAGCCGTCTGGGACGCCTATGGCGCCTGGAAGCCGGCCGAGGCTGCGCGCAAGGCCGCCTGACATGGAGGTCGCCTGATGGACTTCGATCCCGTCCTGCTTGCGGGCCGCAAGGCGAAGGGCAAGCGCCCGGCCTATTTCGACGATCCGGCAACGGATCGGCTGCTGTCCATCCTGATGGCGGTCGCTGGCGAACTCGCAGTCGCGCGCGAACGGATCGACACGCTGGAACGCCTGCTCGAGGCCAATGGCCTGCTGTCGCGCGCGGCGATCGAGGCCTATCGCCCCGACCGGCAGGCCGGCCTCGAGCGCGGCCGCGCCCACCGCGAGTATGTCGCCCGAATCCTGCGCGGCGTGCAGCAGGACATGGAAGCACTCGCCGAGATCGAGCCCGACGTGGAAACCGTATCCCGGGAGCTGCGCGACAGCTGAGAAAGGGGGTCCGGGGCGTCACGCCCCGGCCGCCGGAGGCCCTTCCCTTTTCTGTTTCCTGCCCTAGGGCCGGTGCATGTCCCTTGCTGCGCTTCTTCTTGGCTATCTCCTCGGCTCCATCCCCTTTGGCCTGCTGCTGGCGAAGGCATCGGGCG
>JBDNCK010000038.1:0-10262 GCA_046719675.1 Sphingomonadaceae bacterium
CGCCTCAAGGTCCGAACCGATTTTCTTCGCCTCGCCTTCATCGTTCGGCGTATCGAGGCCGTCTGCGAAGAAGCTCTCCGCAGCCTCGGCAGCTTTCGAATTGCTGGCATCCGCCCAGAAGACGATGGTGGCATCGCCCACGGTGCGCGCGAGGCGGTTGCCTCCGCCCCGTTTCAGAAGGCGGTTCAGAGCCGCGCCATAGCGGAAAGCCGCGCGCGCCGAAGTGGGGGCGTTGGCGCCCTGATCCTTGCCATAGGAGGTGAAGGCCGGCTGGTTGAACGAGACGAGGGACGCGCCGGAAGACTGGGCGTCGTCCACGCCCTTGATGGTGGGGTGGATGGTGGCGAGCGGCGCGCGATCGCCCGTCACGAGGCAGAAGCCCTCGGCAGCCTCGCCGTCGCCATCGTCGGCATTCACAAGCGCTCGGACGGCAGGCCGCTCGTGCAAGAACACATTGTCCTGGTGCCAGCGGAACAGGATATTCGCGTCCAGCATGTCGGGCGTGAACAGCGGCGGCTGGAACCTGTCGGGCGTCCAAGTCTCAAGGAAGCCGCGGAAGGCCACCAGCCCAGGATCGTTGCTGTCGGCAATCGCTTCGAGATTGGCCTGCACGAAGGCGGCATGTTCTTCAGCGGTGCGCTTGCCCGCTCCGGCCGTGCAGCCGAGCGCATAGGCGGTCTTGTCCCAGAAGAGGGCAGGCTTAATGCCAGAGGTGCGCTGGACGGCAGGCACAATGATCTCGCGCTGGCGCACTTTCTTCCCTTCGCGGTCGTGAAGGTCGATCACGTGGAGCAGGCGGCCATCATCGGCCAGCACGATGCAGTAGCCGAAATTGACCGGCGCCCAGCCGGGCTCGGCAATGCCCGCGAGCCGATCATAGTAGCTGTTGAGAGCCGAAAGGATGCTCATGTCACGGTGTCCCGCTGGCGGACGCAGCGCAGGTCAATACATCCATCTTCCATCCTGGCGCGGAAGAAGCGGGATTCCGCGCCCTTCTCAAAGTCGATGTCGAAGAGCATCCAGCCAAGGTCGCGGTCACGCTCCGTGAGCGGCGGAGACCAGGCGGGCAGCGGCGCATCGGGCGACAGCAGCGCGAACTCCGCCGGGAATTCTCGGGTGCCGAGGCAGGGCCGGTGGAAGCACTGGCCGTTCGACGCCCGCCTCTCGAACATGGCGGCGTGCTTGGCGGGCGTGTCATCGGCTGCTGCCTTGGGAGTAAGCGTGAAATGCGCCTCGATCACATAGGCAACATCGACCAGAATGGTGGCGGCCCGCTGCTGGCGGTTTTCATCGACAATAATGCCAAGCCCTTCCGTCGTGCCGGCCGCCATGGCGCGCGCGGCGTTGGCAGCGCTCGCCTTCTCGCCCACTTCATTGCGGCGGAGCGACTGGAAGCGGATGGGCCTGAGCACATGGATGGCATCCACATGCCAGCGGATTGCGGGCTTCCAGTGGATCGCTTCCAATATGCCGCGAGCGGCAGACGGGGTCATGACGTCATAGCTGACGCGCTCGGCCTTCATTTCCGGCCGCGTGAAGCAGGCCCGCTCCCCCCAGACATGCAGCCGAAAACCCATCGCAACGCACTCCCGATAGGGGAGTGTTGCAATCCTGTCGTTGAAGTTCAAGGCGAAAGGCGCCGGACCAGGAGTTGCAGGCGATGGTCGGGGCAGCGGCGCGTCAAATAATGTTTTGCTCGCTTGTCCGCCATTGGGTGAGGTCAAGCGGAAGGCCGACGCGGCAATCGTAGAAGGCCTTCGTCGGCAGCCTCACGAACCGGTCGCCGTAGCGTTCCGGTCGGATCGCCACTGCAGCGCCAGCGTCAAGCAGCGCGCCGCGGGTGGCGGGGGGAACGGGCACAAGGTAGCGTTGCAGTATGCGCAGCGCGTCTCGGGGCGGAACGTCGGCCGACTCGATTACGCGCAGTGCAGCTGCAGCACGATCGTCCCAGGGAATGAGCACGGGCTCCATCACCTCGTCAATCAAGCGGAAGGCGTCAGCGATGTCCTCGAAGGCATAGTCGAGGTCGCGCGCGCCATCTCGAATTCCCTTGAGGATGTTCGGCTTGTCGAGCCTTTCGGCACCCTTCTGGAAATAGAGCTCGCGATAATAGGCGCGGATGCTGTCAAGGCCGAGTGGATCGTCGTAGCAAACCGAAACGCGGGCTGCAGCCTCGTGGAAGGGACGCAGCGCCGCTGGCGGTTTTTGCGACGCATGGCGGAAGACTACCACCCTGCCCAGGCGGCCCAGCGCATTCTCCCGGTTGCAGCGGCCAGCGGCCTGGGCGATCGATTCGAGGCCCGCCTCGGCGCGCCATACCTCCGGGAAGTCGATATCGACCCCAGCCTCGATGAGGGAGGTGGAAACCAGGCGCACCGGCTTCCGGTCCATCAACCTTTTCTTGATCTTGCTGAGAACCGCGCTGCGGTGTGCCGCGCACATGAGCGTGCTCAGGTGAAAGGCTCCGTCGAGGTCCTTGATGGCCTCGAACAGGTCACGCGCGTGCGCCCGGCTGCCGACGATTGCCAGCATTTGCGGCTGCTGGGCGAAGCGCGAGACGATCTCCGCGTCGGTCACGGGTGCGGCCAGGCGCTCGACGGTCACACGGCGCAGACGAGCGTAAAGCGCCGGCGGATCCGGCGCGAGCTCGCGTGATTCCGGAATGTCGAATCCCGGAACTTCCTTTGGGAGTGCGCCGTCCTGCTGGCGCAGCGCCGGCTGGGTCGCCGTGCACAGGACGACCGAGGCACCATAGTTGGCAGCCAGCTCGTGGAGCGCCGCCATCGAAGGGCGCAGGAGATGGACTGGCAGTGTCTGCACCTCATCGAGGATGATGACGCTTCGCGCGAGGTTGTGCAGCTTGCGGCACCGGGATGGCCTTGCAGCGAACAGGCTCTCGTAGAACTGGACGGCGGTCGTCACGACTATAGGCGCATCCCAGTTCTCGGCGGCGCGGCGTAGCTTGGCAGCGCCAGAGCGGCCTTCGCCTTCCGTATCGGCCTCGTCGTTTGGCGCAACCCTGTCCCAATCGAAGGCCGAATGATGTTCAAGAAGGAGACTCGAATCCGGAGTGATGCCAAGGGCCTCCCGGAATACATTGGCGGTCTGCTCGATGATCGAGGTGAAGGGGATCACATAGACGATACGCTGAAGATCATGTCGCCGCGCATGCTCGAGCGCGAAACTAAGCGAGGTCAGCGTCTTTCCGCCGCCGGTCGGCACGGTGAGCGTGAACAGGCCGGGTGTCTCGGCGGCCCTGTCCAGCGCATGGGCGCGAATCTCCTCGCGGAGGCGCCCGAGGTCCGATTCAGTCTGCCTTGTCGCCATGAAGGCCTCGAGCCGTTTGGAAAGATCGGCCGGATCAAGTGCTCCACCCCGGTCAGGGGGCGGGCGGCCATCGGCGGCGGCATAGAAACGCTCGGTCTCCAGAAAGTCGGCATCGACAAGGCTGGAGAAGATCATCCGAACGAGAAACGCGCGGTGGAAACCTTCGCCGATGCTGTTTGGGATCGGGTTGCGCAGGACGGATGGCTTCGGGAGGTGACCGGCATGACTTTCCCAGCCATCGAAGGCCGGGATGGCAGAGTCCTGTGAAAGGCGCACAGCGAGCGAACTTCGCTTGCCATCGAATCCGCTTCCATTGGCAAGCCCAGCATGGTGGCCGGCAATAGCGTAGGCGATGATCTGGCCGACATGGTTGCCAAAGCGCTGGCGAGCGACTCTAGCTCCCGCCGTGCTGTGGTCGGGGCCCCGGCTGCCGGCCGTGCCCCGAATGTAGGCCTGGTATTCCTGGGACGCCTTGCCGATGTCGTGCAACCGTCCGGCGATCTCGCCAAGGGGACCAAAGCCGAATATCGAGGCGAACCATGCGGCTCTGACGCCAACCGCCTCAAGGTGGTCGGCCAAGGGTTCCCATTGAGACGTGTCTGGGCTGCCTGGAACCGAATGTGCAAACATGCCTGACGAAGATACCGGCCCGCGCCGGGAAGTCCACAATGATCTCTAAGGTGGTTCCCCATGTCGACTTTTGGCGACTCAGGTCCGGAAGCCAAACATGGGGACAAATGTGGGTAAGCAATGTCGCGATTGTCGATAAGCTATTGAATAACAAGATGAATAATTTCAGACATGGTGCCCAGGAAAGGACTCGAACCTTCACGGCCGCAAGGCCACTGGTACCTGAAACCAGCGCGTCTACCAATTCCGCCACCTGGGCAGGCCCGCGGGAAGAGGGGCGCCTAATGGGTTTGGCCGGCCCCTGTCAACGGGCGCGCCATTGCCGCGGGCAGGCATCGCGCGCTTTCTCGCGGTTGCAGCATGGCAGCCCCGACGCTAGACGGCCTCGCGTTCATGGAGAGGCTTGTCACTCTTGTTGGCGGCTCGGGGTTCATCGGCCGCGTGCTCGTCGAGCGCCTCGCAAGGCGCGGCTGGCGCATCCGGGTTGCCGTGCGCAACCGCGCGCGCGCCCTGCGCCTGAAGCCGCTTGCGGACATCGGCCAGATCGACATTCGCGCCGCCGATCTGCTCGACCCGGCAAGCATTGCCGCGGCCATGGAAGGTGCTCAGGCGGCCGTGAACCTCGTCGGGATCCTGGCGCCTTCCGGGCGCTATGACTTCGAGGCAGTGCAGGCGCGCGGCGCCGGCCTTGCTGCTGCTGCCGCCCGCGAGGCGGGCGCGCGTGCCTTCACGCACGTCTCGGCCATCGGTGCCGATCCGCAATCGCCGTCTGCCTATGGGCGCAGCAAGGCCGAGGGCGAGCGGCTGGTGCGCGAGGCATTTCCGACCGCCGCCATTGTGCGCCCGAGCCTGGTGTTCGGCCCTGACGACGGCTTCACCAATCGCTTTGCGGGCCTGATTGCAACGGCGCCGGTGGTGCTGGTGATTGCCGGGGATACGAAGTTCCAGCCCGTCTATGTCGGCGATGTGGCGGATGCCATCGTCGCCACGCTGGAGCGTCAGTTCGAAGGGCTTGGTCCGGAAACCTTCGAACTCGGCGGCCCGGACATCCTTTCCATGCGCGAAATCAACCGCTGGCTCATGCGCGAGACGGGCCATGACAAGCGCCTGGTGGACGTGCCCCCGACGCTCGCCAGCCTGATTGCCACCTTCGGCTTCCTGCCGGGGGCCCCCATCACGCATGACCAGCTGGCGATGCTGGCGCGCGACAATGTCGCTGACCCGGCGGTGCCGGGGCTCGCCGAACTCGGGATCAGCCCCACCAGCATGGCCGCTGCCGCGCCGCAATGGCTGACCCGGTATCGCAAGGGGGGTCGGTTCGCCCGTCTGCCCGGCCGGCAGGCGTGACGGCCGATGGACAATGAGATCCTGCAGGCGATCCTGCTTGGCATCCTCGAAGGCCTGACCGAGTTCATCCCGGTCTCCTCCACCGGCCACCTCATCCTCGCCTCCGAGATCCTAGGCTTCAAGGGCGATGCCGCCATCGCCTTCAAGATCGCCATCCAGTTCGGCGCGATCCTTGCCGTCATTACCACCTATTTCCAGCGCTTCTGGGGGGTCGCGCGCGGGCTGCTCGCCTGGGACCGGGGCGCCATCGCCTTCACCCGCAACATCCTGCTCGGCTTTCTGCCGGCAGTCGTCATCGGCGTGTTCGCCTATGAGTCGATCCGGATGCTGCTCGAAAGCCCGCGCACGGTTGCCATCGCGCTCATCCTCGGCGGCATTGCGATCCTGCTCATCGAATGGTCGGTCAAGACGGTGCGCGCGACGTCCGTGGAAACGATGCCGGCCGGCCTTGCCGCCGGGGTGGGCATCGTCCAGTGCCTGGCGATGATCCCGGGGGTGTCGCGCTCGGGCGCGACCATCATGGGCGGCCTGCTGATGGGCCTCGATCGCCGCACGGCTGCCGAATACAGCTTCTTCCTGGCCGTTCCCACCATGCTCGGGGCAACCGTCTATGCGCTCTGGAAGGAGCGCGACCTCTTGAGCTTCGACGAGCTGACGCTGATCGCCATCGGCTTTGCAACCGCTTTTCTGGCAGCGCTCGTGGTGGTGCGCTCGCTGCTGGCCATCGTCAGCCGCTTCGGCTTTGCGCCCTTTGCCTGGTACCGGATCGTCGCAGGCACGATCGCGCTCATCCTCCTGTCCCTATAGTCCCGTTTCGGTACCAAGTCAGGAGACCGGCGTTGGCGGACTGGGCGAAGCCCTGCCAAATTCGCGAAGAAAGGTAAGCAATACTGACCCTCTGGCTGGACAGGCAGGGAATGGATAGCTAGACGCGGCGCGTTCCCGCAGCAGGAAGTCCGATGGCCGACCGTCCCATGCTTGCCTTCACGCATCTCGAGCAGGCGCCGCCGCGCAAGCGGCCCGCGCGGGACCGGGCGCATGATTTTCACGAGATTTCAGAGGAATGGCCAGAAGCAGATGCGGCAGGCCAGGCCAGTCGCTGCTCACAGTGCGGCGTCCCCTTCTGCCAGGTGCACTGCCCGCTGCAGAACAATATCCCCGACTGGCTGATGCTGGCCGCCGAAGGCCGGCTGCGCGAAGCCTATGAAATGGCATCCGCCACCTCGACCATGCCGGAAGTGTGCGGCCGGATCTGTCCGCAGGACCGGCTGTGCGAGGGCGCCTGCGTGATCGAGCAGTCCGGCCATGGCTCCGTCACCATCGGGGCCGTCGAGAAGTTCATCGTCGACACGGCATGGGCCGAAGGCTGGGTGGAGCCGATCGTCCCCGTTGCCGACCGCTCGGATCAGTCGGTCGGCATCATCGGGGCCGGGCCTGCCGGTCTGACGGCAGCCGAACTGCTGCGGCGCAGGGGCTATGCCGTCCATGTCTATGACCGGCACGATCGCGCCGGCGGCCTCCTGACCTATGGCATTCCCGGCTTCAAGCTCGAGAAGGAGGTGGTGATGCGCCGGGTCGCGCGGCTCGAGGCGGCCGGGATCGTCTTTCACCTGAACACCGATGTCGGGCGCGATGTGGCGTTCGAGGCGCTGCGTGCGCGCCATGACCTGCTGTTCCTGGCAACGGGTGTCTATCGCGCCAGGCAGGTGGAGGTGCCGGGTGCTGACCGGCCCGGCGTCGTCAACGCGCTGGACTATCTGATCGCTTCCAACCGCAAGGGGCTCGGCGATCGGGTGCCTGCCTTCGAGTCCGGTGCGCTCGATGCACGCGGCAAGCGGGTGGTGGTGGTCGGCGGCGGCGACACCGCGATGGATTGCGTGCGCACGGCAGTGCGGCAGGGCGCGACATCGGTCACCTGCCTCTACCGGCGGGACCGGGCGAACATGCCCGGTTCCGCGCGCGAAGTCGCCCATGCCGAGGAAGAAGGCGTGGTGTTCGCGTGGCTGGCCGCCCCGCTTGCCTTTGAAGGCGAAGGCGGGGACGACCCCGGGGGCGCGGTCAAGCATGTCGTGGCGCAGCAGATGCGGCTGGGGGCTGCCGATGTCTCGGGCCGCCGCGCGCCGGAGCCGGAGCCGGGGGCGACCTTCGTGCTTCCTGCCGATCTCGTCATCAAGGCGCTTGGGTTCGATGCCGAGGATCTGCCCAAGGCCTTCGCAACGCCCGATCTTGCGGTCACGCGCTGGGGAACGGTGCGCACCGGCCCCGGCTTTGCCACCAGTCTTCCCGGCGTGTTTGCCGCCGGCGACATCGTGCGCGGGGCCAGCCTTGTGGTCTGGGCCATGCGCGAGGCGCGTGACGCGGCGGACGAAATGCATCATTGGCTGCTCGACGCCCGTTCGCGTCGCCAGAAGGAAGCTGCCTGATGCTCAAAGCCCCGCTCCTTGCCGTTGCCCTTGCCGTTGCCGCCCCCGCGCTCGCCCAGGATGCGACGGCGGCCGCCACAGCGCTTGTCGATCTCATTGCGCCGCTGCCCCAGGCGCAGGCTGCGATGGACCAGCAGCTGGCTGCCATGCGCAAGGGCGAGGCGATCCGCGCCATGCTCGCCAACAGCCCGCAGACCGCGCAGCGCTACCAGATGGAGGCCTCCAAGAACCAGCCGGCCTTCAACCAGGGCCTCGCCCGGATCGGCGCCATGCAGGCCGATGCCATCGGCCCCATCATGAAGGAAATGGTGCCTGCCACCCGCCGCGCCTCGATCGAGGCCTATGCCAAGGCCTTCACGGCCGCCGAGCTCCAGGCGATTGCCGCCTTCTACAAGACACCAGCAGGGGCCAAGCTGCTGCGGACCCAGCCGCAGGTGCAGCAGCAGGTGAACCGCCAGATCTCGCAGCAGTTCGCCCCGCGCATGCAGAAGGCCGAACAGTCGCTTGGTCCCAAGATCCAGGCGGAGCTCCAGAAGCTGTTCCCGCCACAGGGAGGATGAGGCGAACGCCATGATCGACCAGCCGCTGCCTGACGAGCGCCAGCGCCTTGCGCGCGAGGGCATGTATCGGCCCGAGTTCGAGAGCGATGCCTGCGGCGTCGGACTGGTGGCTGCCATCGACGGGCGCCCCTCGCGGCGGGTGGTCGAGCTCGGAATCGAGGCGCTGAAGGCCGTCTGGCATCGCGGTGCGGTCGATGCCGACGGCAAGACGGGCGACGGTGCGGGCATCCACCTCGATCTTCCGGTGCGCTTCTTCCACGAGGCGATCGCGCGTGCCGGGCAGAAACTGCGGCCCGGCCTGACGGGGGTGGGCATGGTGTTCCTGCCGCGCACCGACCTTGCCGCCCAGGAAACCTGCCGGACGATCGTCGAATCGGAGATCCTCGCCGAGGGTCATGCCATCTATGGCTGGCGTCAGGTGCCGGTCGATGTGTCGGTCATCGGCCGCAAGGCAGCCGAGACAAGGCCGGAGATCGAGCAGATCATGATCGCCGGGCCCGAAGACACGAGCGAGGCCGGCCGCGAAGCCTTCGAAAAGCAGCTCTACATCCTGCGCCGGCGGATCGAGAAGCGCGTGATCGAGGCGCAGATCCAGGGCTTCTACATCTGCTCGCTGTCGTGCCGGTCGATCATCTACAAGGGACTGTTTCTCGCCGAGAGCCTGTCGGCCTTCTATCCTGACCTCATGGACCCGCGGTTCGAGAGCCGCTTTGCCATCTATCACCAGCGCTATTCCACCAACACCTTCCCGCAATGGTGGCTGGCCCAGCCCTTCCGCTGCCTTGCCCACAATGGCGAGATCAACACCATCCGCGGCAACCGCAACTGGATGAAAAGCCACGAGATCAAGATGGCAGCCGAGAATTTCGGCGATGCCTCCGAGGACATCAAGCCGCTGATCCCGGCCGGCGCATCCGACACGGCGTCGCTCGATGCGGTGTTCGAGGCCGTCGTGCGCGCCGGCCGCACGGCGCCCGAGGCCAAGGCCATGCTGGTGCCGGAAGCCTGGGCCAATGCCAGCGACATGCCCGAGTCCCACCGCGCCATGTATGCCTGGTTTGCAAGCGTGATGGAGCCATGGGACGGCCCGGCCGCGCTTGCCATGACGGACGGCCGCTGGGTGGTTGCCGGCATGGACCGCAACGCGCTGCGGCCGATGCGCACCGTCGAGACCGACGATGGCCTGCTCGTCGTCGGCTCGGAGACCGGCATGGTGCTGCTTCCCGAGGACCGGATCCGTGCCAAGGGTCGTCTCGGTCCGGGCGAGATGGTGGCCGTCGATCTCGTCGCGGGCCGGCTCTTCCGCCATCGCGAGCTGGTCGACCGGATCGCCTCCGCTCGGCCCTATGGCGAATGGGTTTCGGCCTTCACCTCGCTCGACGACATCCTGCCGCCAGACGGGCTGGTCCATTCGGGCGTGCTTGCGGCTGCCGACCTGCGCCGCTTCCAGCTTGCAGCCGGGATCACCATGGAGGATCTGGAGCTGATCCTGGCGCCGATGGTGGAGACGGCCAAGGAGGCGGTCGGCTCGATGGGAGACGACACGCCGCTTGCCGTCATTTCCGACAATCCGCGCTGCATGAGCCATTTCTTCCGGCAGAACTTCAGCCAGGTCACCAATCCGCCGATCGACAGCCTGCGCGAGAGCCGGGTGATGAGCCTCAAGACCCGGTTCGGCAATCATGGCAACATCCTGGATTCCGAAAACGGCCAGCCGGGCGTGATGGTGCTGGAAAGCCCGGTCCTGCTGAACGCCGAATGGCGGCATCTGCAGGCGGTCTTTTCCGAACAGGCCCAGGAGATCGACTGCACCTTCGCCGTCACGGACGGGCCCGAAGGCCTCAGGGCGGCGATCGCGCGTGTGCGCCGCGAGGCGGAGGAGGCCGTGCGCCGTGGCAAGTCCCAGCTGTTCCTGACCGACGAGCACCAGGATGCCACACGGGCGGGAATCACCATGATCCTGGCGGCCGCTGCC
>JBDNCK010000004.1:0-17586 GCA_046719675.1 Sphingomonadaceae bacterium
CTCCGGAGCGGCTGCTGATGCTGGAGGACGGCCACTGCCTCAAGGACCATGCGCTTGCCGCCTGTGGGCGGGCCGGCATGCGCACCGATTCCTCGGTGATGGGAACGTCGCTCTACACGCTCGTCCAGATGGTCGAGAACCGGATCGGGCTGACCTTCCTGCCGCAGATGGCCGTCGATGGCGGCATCCTGGCCGGCACCCATCTCGAGACCCGCCCGCTCGACAATGCCAGGGCAAGCCGGCGGATCGCCCTTGTCTGGCGGCCGACGAGCCCGCGGGCAGCCGAGTTCCGCCTGCTCGCCGACGAGCTCAGGAAGGCCGCGCGGACCTGAGCGCCTCGAGCAGTGCTTCCGCCGACAGCGGCGGCGCACCCCGTTCGGCTGCGCGCACCAGCTCCACCATGCGGGCGTTGATGGGCGCGGTCCTGCCCAGCTTCTCGGCCAGCCGCACGATCTCCCCATTGAGGAAATCGACTTCGGTCGGCCGGCCCTTCGCAAGATCGTCAGCCATTGACGAGCGCGCATGCGGGTCCACCCGCGCGCGGCCGCCGCCGGCCTGTGCCACCACCCAGAAATACAGCCGGTCGGGCAGCGACATGATGGCGGGCAGAAGCTCGGTCGGCATGGGGAGCGAATCGACCGGCTTCACGCCGGCCTTGCGGAGCAGCGCCAGACCCTCGCGGATCGCCATCGCCCAGGCCTGGCGATAGCCGCGCTGGCGCAGCTGCTCCATCAGCGACACGCCCGACACGGCGTTTACCGCATTGTTGAGATTGACCAGCAGCTTGCCCCACTGCACCCCTTCCATGTTGGCAGATGGCCGCAGGCTGACCCCGGACGCGGCGAAACCGGGAAGGAAGGGCTCGAGCGCAGGGGAATCCTCCACCACAAGGTCACCCACGCCGGTGCCCCTGTGGAACCGGCCCGGCTCCGGCTCTGCCACGTTGAAGGGCACCATGCCGGCAAGCACCGTGCGCCCGGGCAGCAACGCGCGCAGGATCTCGGGATTCGACACGCCGTTCTGCAACGACAGGACAGGCGCGTCAGCCGGCGCATGGGCTGCAATCGCGCATGCCGCCTCCTCGGTTGCCAGCGACTTGACGGCAACCACCACCAGGTCCGCCTGCGCCAGGGCTGCCGGGTCCGTCGTCGCTTCCACCTGCTCCGGGCTGATGATGCAGTCGAACCCCTCGATGTCGGAAACGCGCAGGCCCTCCCGGGCCAGCTCCACGATCCGCTCGCGCCCGATCAGCGTCACGCGTGCATGCGGCGCAAGCCGCGCACCGACATAGCAGCCGACCAGCCCCGCCCCGAACACCACGACTTTCGGCAGGCTTCCCGCCATTGCCTCCAAGCTCCTCCTTGCCCTAGGCAGCACCCCTCATAGCGAAGGGAGGCGCGCTTGAAAGCCCTGGTCTGTGTCCGCCACGGAGACCCGGAACTTCTTGAATGGAAGGACATCGAGGAGCCTCAGCCGGGCAAGGGGGAGGTGCGCATCCGCGTGGAGGCGGCCGGAGTCAATTTCCCCGAGACGCTCATCATCCGCGACCTCTATCAGTTCAAGCCGCCGCTCCCCTTCGTGCCGGGTGGCGAGGCAGCAGGCGTGGTGGAGGCCGTCGGCGAAGGCGCACCGTTCAAAGTCGGGGACCGGGTGATCGCCATGACGGGTACCGGCGCATTCGCCGAGAAGATGCTGGCCAGCACACATCAGGTCGTGCCAGTCCCGCCAGGCTTCCCCTCCGATCTCGCTGCCGGCTTTACCATGACCTACGGGACATCGCATCATGCCCTGAAACAGCGTGCCCGCCTGCAGCCCGGGGAAACCCTGCTGGTACTGGGTGCCGCCGGCGGGGTGGGCCTTGCCGCAGTCGAGCTTGGCAAGCTGATGGGCGCGCGCGTGATTGCCGCTGCCTCTTCGCAGGAGAAGCTGGACCTCACCCGCCAGTATGGCGCGGATGCGACCATCAACTACGAGACCGAAGACCTGAAGGAGCGCGTGAAGGCGCTCACCGGCGGGCAGGGTGCCGACGTCATCTACGACCCTGTTGGCGACCGCTTCGCCGAGCCTGCCTTCCGCTCGATCGCCTGGAACGGCCGCTATCTGGTGGTGGGCTTTGCCGCCGGCCAGATCCCGAAGCTTCCGCTCAACCTGCCGCTCATCAAGGGCGCCAGCATCGTCGGTGTCTTCTGGGGCGCGTTCACTGCGCGCGAGCCGGAGGTCCACAAGGCCAACATGGCGGAACTGGTGGCCTGGCTGGGGGAGGGCCGGCTGAAGCCCCATGTCGGCGCGCGGCTGCAGCTGTCGGAAGGGGGCAGGGCCATCCGCATGCTCATGGACCGCAAGGCGATGGGGAAGGTGATCCTCACCGCTTCGTGATGCTGAGGCCCTCGGGCGGCGCGGCCTCGTCCACCCGGCGGCACCACTGGTCGAGGCGCACCCGCTCGGCCCGCAGCCGCGCGCCCTCGACGGTGCGGTCGAGCACATTCACCATCACCCGCACGGCGATGTCCGCGCTCGAGAGCCGGGGTCCGGCAAGCCAGGTCTCGCCATCCAGCCAGCCGTCGAGCGCGTCGTAGAGCGCTGTCAGGTCCGAGACGACGACATCGGGCCGCTTGCGCCCCAGCCCCTGTGCAGCCGCCACCTTTGCAATGGCACCTGGAATGGCCTTCGCCAGAACCGCACGCGCAAGACCCTTCTCGTGCGCCAGCAGGTCGGAGACGAACCAGGCCCGGTTCTGCGGCCAGGGACGCATGGTGAGATCGTAGAAATAGAGGCTCTCGTCCGCCCAGTCCTCGAGGATGGTCGCAAGGGCGGCATCGCGCGGCGAATCGGGGGCCAGCTGCGGTTTCGGAAAGGTGCGATCGAGATAGCGCAGGATGTCGGAGGAATCGACGATCGTGCGGCCGTCATGCACCAGCGCCGGGAACTTCCCCGTCGGGCTCACGGCCTTGTGCGCATTGCGCTTCGAGACGAGCACCTCGACCACCTCGAAGGCGAGATCCTTGTAGCGCAGCGCCCGGCGCACCTTGTCGGCATAGGGCGAGATCTCGAACTGATAGAGGGTGATGGTCATGTCGTCTCCCAGCGTTTTTCGGCCTCGGCATCGCTTGCGCGTGCCTCGACCCAGCCGTCCTCCCCCTGCTTCCAGAAGGGCGCCCTGGTCTTGAGATAGTCCATGAGGAATGCTGCCGCCTCGAATGCCGCCTGGCGATGGGCGGAGGCCGTCAGTACCAGCACGATCGGATCGCCCAGCCCGAGCGCACCGAACCGGTGGATGACGGTTGCGCCCAGAAGCGGCCAGCGGGCCCGCGCCTGTGCCAGCACGTCTGTCAACTGCCGCTCCGCCATGCCCGGATAATGTTCCAGGAACAGCGGCCCGTCGCGCACCTGGCCGGTGAAGGAAACGATCGCCCCGACGCCTGGCCCCAGTTGCGCAAGCGCTGCATGTTCCGCTTCCAGGTCAAAGGGTTCTGCCTGGACCTTCACCCTGAACATCAGCCACCCGTGACCGGCGGGAACAGCGCGACTTCGTCGCCTGGATGCACCACCGCCTCGGGGCTTGCGAACTCCTGGTTGATCGCAAAGCACAGTCGCTGCGGCTCTGCGAGTGCTGCGGCATGCCCTTCCGAGCGCGCGGCCAGCTCGCCCAGCAGCACGGCAAGCGGCGTCGGCCCGGCGAGCGCCAGCGATTCTTCCGCCGCGCCGATCCGCTCGCGCACCCAGGCGAAATAGAGGAGCCGGATCATGCCGAAGCTCCCATGTGGCGCAGCCCGGCGCGCAGATAGTCCCACCCCGTCACCAGGGTGAGCGCTGCTGCCAGGAACAGGCACACGATCCCCACCTCATGGACCGGAAGGGCGGGCAGGAAATGCTGGCTCGCCTGGCCCAGCAGCAGGGCACCAAGGGCCACCATCTGCAGCGCCGTCTTCCACTTGGCGAGCCTGGAGACCGGAAGCGAGACCTGCAGCCCGGCCAGAAACTCCCGCAGGCCCGAAACCGCAATCTCGCGCAACAGGATGACGAGCGCAGGCAGCATCGTCCAGCCCTTGATCGCGTCATTGTGGATCAGCATCACGATGACGGCTGCCACCATGATCTTGTCGGCGATGGGATCAAGGAAGATGCCGAGCTTCGAGACCGCCCCTTGCGCGCGGGCGAGATAGCCATCGAGATAGTCGGTGATGCCGGCCAGGCAGAACAGCCCAAAAGCAGCGGCATAGGTCATCCAGTTGCCATCCCACATCAACAGCACGAAAAGCGGCACCGCTAAAATCCGCGACAGCGTCAGCAGATTCGGGAGGCTGGACAGCATCGCCGCGCTCTCTAGGCGGGAACGGGGGCAGCGACAACCAAGGGGAAGATGATGCGGGTAAGCGAGGCAGTGGCGACACGCAGGTCGGTGCGCGGGTTCCTTCCCGATCCGGTCGATGGCGAGGTGATCCGCCGGGTGGTCGAGCGCGCCGCGCGCGCGCCTTCCGGTGGCAATCTCCAGCCCTGGCATATCGATGTCGTCGCCGGCGAGCCACTCGCCGAGCTCAAGGCGATCATGGCCAGGCGGGTGATGGAAGCGCCGGGCGGCGAGCCGACGCAGTATGACATCTATCCTAGGGGCCTGCCTTCCCCCTACCGCGACTATCGCTTCGAAGTCGGCGAGGATCTCTATGGCGCGCTCGGCATCCCGCGCGAGGACAAGGCCGCGCGCCTCATGTGGTTTGCGCGCAACTTCCAGTTCTTCGGGGCGCCGCTCGCACTCTTCTGCTCGGTCAACCGCGTGATGGGTCCGCCGCAATGGTCCGATCTCGGCATGTATCTCCAGACGCTCATGCTTCTCCTGCGCGAGGAGGGCCTCGATTCCTGCCCGCAGGAATGCTGGGCCATCTATCCCGAGACGATCGGCCGCTTCCTCGCGCTTCCGGAAGACCGGATGCTGTTCTGCGGCATGGCAATCGGCAAGGCCGATCCTGCGGACCCCGCCAATGGCTTCACGGCCAGGCGCGCGCCGCTTGCCGCCTACGCGACCTTCCGCGGCATCTGAGCATGATTGCCCCGCCGGGCGCGAGCGACTAGGCCGGCGGCTGTCATGAACAGCCCAGCGCCCGTCGTCCGCACCCGCAAGCCCGAATGGCTGCGCGTGCGCGCGCCCACCTCGCCCGCCTTTGCCGAGACCAAGCGCCTCATGCGCCGCCTCAACCTCAACACGGTGTGCGAGGAAGCTGCCTGCCCCAACATCGGCGAATGCTGGCAGCAGAAACATGCCACCGTGATGATCCTGGGCGACACCTGCACACGCGCCTGCGCCTTCTGCAACGTGAAAACGGGGATGCCCGGCCCCGTCGATCCGCTGGAGCCGGTGCATGTGGCGGAAGCAGCTGCCGAGCTCGGCCTTGCCCATATCGTCATCACCTCGGTTGACCGCGACGATCTGCCCGACGGCGGCGCCAGCCAGTTCGTGAAGGTGATCGAGGCGATCCGTGCCCGCGCGCCGGCCACCACCGTCGAGATTCTCACGCCTGATTTCCGCAACAAGGCCGATCGCGCCGTGGAGGCAATCGTTGCTGCCCGCCCCGATGTCTACAACCACAATGTCGAAACGGTGCCGAGGCTCTATCCCACCATCCGGCCGGGCGCGCGCTACTATCATTCGCTGCGCCTGCTCGAGCGGGTGAAACGGCTGGATCCCGCCATCTTCACCAAGTCGGGGATCATGGTCGGCCTTGGCGAGGAGCGGCTCGAAGTCCACCAGGTGATGGACGACATGCGCTCGGCCGACATCGATTTCCTGACGATCGGCCAGTATCTCCAGCCGACCCCGCGCCACGCGCCCGTCGCCGAGTTCGTGAAGCCCGAAAGCTTTCGCAGCTACCGCTCGATCGGCCTTGCCAAGGGCTTCCTGCTGGTTGCCTCCAGCCCGCTCACCCGCTCCAGTCACCATGCCGGTGCGGACTTCGAACGGCTCAAGGCGGCGCGCCTGGCAAGGCTTTCGAAACAGCCGGCCCTTGCCTAGCCATCGCGAGGAAAAGCGCCTTCCCTGGTCACCGGAAGAAATGTTCGACCTGGTGGCCGATGTCGGCGCCTATCCGCAGTTCCTGCCCTGGGTGGCGGCCACCCGCATCCGCGAGAAATCCGACAAGCTGATGGTCGCCGACATGTCGGTGGGCTTTCGCGCCATCCGCGAGACCTTCACCAGCCGGGTCACCCTCAACCGGCCCGACTCCATCCATGTCGATTATGTCAGCGGGCCATTGAAGCATCTGACCAACGACTGGTGGTTCGAGCCGCTGGCCGGTGGCGGCACGCTGGTGAAGTTCGCCGTCGACTTCAGCTTCCGCTCGAAGCTGTTCGAACGGCTGGCATCTGCCTTCTTTCACGAGGCCTTCCTGCGCATGGTCGCCTCCTTCGAGGCGCGCGCCCGCAAGATCTACGGCAACAGGAGCCTGAGCGCGATCAGCACGGCCTGACGGCGGATCTCGTCGCGCCCGAGATCGCCGATCTGGTGCACGTCTGCAAGGATCGCCCGATCGTCGATCGTCCCACCTTCGCCGCGCTGTGCGCGCGCGAAGACTACCGTGCCCACGGGCTTCTTCTCCGTGCCTCCGCCCGGCCCGGCGATCCCCGAGATCGAGACGGCGACCTGGGCCCTGCTGTGCTCGATCGCGCCACGCGCCATCGCCCAGGCGGTTGCCTCGCTCACGGCACCCAGGGTCGCGAGAATCTCCTCCGAAACTTCGAGCATCTCGAGCTTTGCCTCGTTGGAGTAGGTGACGAAGCCGCGGTCGAACACGTCGGAGGCGCCGGGCACAGCGGTGATGGCAGCCGCCACCAGCCCGCCGGTGCAGCTTTCGGCGGTGGCAATCATCCGCCCGGCCGCGCGATTGGCCTCGACCACCTTCTCGGCAAGGGCAAGGACTTCCGGATCGAACATCTCAAGCCTCCAGCGGCCGCGGCAGGCGGATGGTGGCGGCAGCCTGCGCCGCGATCCCCTCGCGCCGGCCGGTGAAGCCCAGGCCTTCCGTCGTTGTCGCCTTGACGCTGACGCGTGGCGCATGATCCGCAAGGATGGCGCCGATCCGCGCCACCATGGCGGCCCGATGCGGCCCGACCTTGGGCGCCTCGGCGATGATCGTCACGTCCACATGATCGATGGTGCCGCCGGCCGCGCGGACGAGGGCCGCGGCATGGGCGAGGAACCGGTCCGAGGAGGCGCCCTTCCACTGCGGGTCCGAAGGCGGGAAATGCTGGCCGATGTCGCCTTCGCCGAGGGCACCGAGGATCGCGTCCGTCAGCGCATGGAGACCGACATCGGCATCCGAATGGCCGATGACACCCGCCGTGTGCGGCACCTTCACCCCGCACAGCCAAAGATGATCGCCCGGCCCGAAGCGGTGCACGTCAAAGCCGGTGCCGGTTGCCGTCACGCTTCCCACCAGCTGCTCGGCGCGGGCGAAATCCCGGCCATGTGTCACCTTCATCGCCCGCTCGTCTCCTTCCACCAGCGCCACTGCAAGCCCGGCCGCGCGCGCCACTGCGACATCGTCGGTTGCACCGGGCGGGGCGGCGCGGTGCGCTGCCAGGATGTCCGGAAACCGGAACCCCTGCGGCGTCTGCACGCGGAACAGCCGGCTGCGGTCCACTTCGCCATCCACCTGCGAGTCGCCCGTGCGCAGGCTGTCGACGACGGGAAGGGCAGGGCAGGCGCCCGGCCATTCCGCCAGCGCCTGCAGCACCCGGTCGATCAGCGCGGCCGGAACGAACGGGCGCGCGGCATCGTGGATCAGCACCGCAGACGGGCCATCGGCTGCCAGCGATTCCAGCCCGTGCCGGACCGAATCCTGCCGGGTCTCCCCGCCCTCGGCAAAGTCGACCCGATCGGCAAGCGCGCCCAGCACGGTCCGCGCACGCGCTTCCTCACCTGGCGCCACCACCAGGCGGATCGGCCCGATGGCGCAATGCCGGGCGAAGGCGTCCACGGCATGGGCCAGCATCGGCTGGCCGAAGAGCCTGCGATATTGCTTGGGGGCCTCGCCACCTGCGCGCACACCGCGCCCGGCTGCCACGATGAGCGCCGCCACGTCGCCTCGTTCGCCAATCGTGCCCATGCGGAAAATGCCCTAGAGCGAGCGAGGCTTGCCGAAAACCCGGAATCAGACTAACCGGCTGCCTCTTTTTTAGGCAGGTCCGTGACACAGCTTCCTCCCCTTGCCATCGGCCCGGTATGCATATCGGCCCCCGTCATCTTGGCGCCCATGACGGGCGTGACGGATCGGCCGTTCCGCACGCTCGTCAAGCGCTACGGGGCGGGCCTCACCGTCACCGAAATGATTGCCTCCGAGGCGATGGTTCGCGAAACCCGCCAGTCGCTCAGCAAGGCCGAATGGGACCCGAGCGAGGAACCGGTCTCGATGCAGCTTGCCGGCTGCGAGCCGCGAGTGATGGCAGAGGCTGCCAGGCTCAACGAACAGCGCGGAGCGGCCATCATCGACATCAACATGGGCTGCCCGGTCAAGAAGGTGGTGAACGGCCACGCCGGCTCGCACCTCATGCGGGATCTGAAGCTGGCAGGCGAACTCATTGCCGCCACGGTCAGGGCTGTTTCCCTTCCGGTCACCGTCAAGATGCGCATGGGCTGGTGCCACGAAAGCCTCAACGCCCCCGAGCTGGCGCGGATCGCCGAGGATCTGGGCGCGCAGATGATCACCGTCCACGGGCGCACCCGCAACCAGATGTACAGTGGCTCGGCCGACTGGGCCTTTGTCGCGCGGGTGAAGGAAGCCGTCTCCATCCCGGTCATCGTCAACGGCGACATCGAGACTCCGGATAACGCGAAGGCAGCGCTTGCCGCTTCGGGTGCCGATGGCGTGATGATCGGGCGCGGCGCCTATGGCCGGCCATGGGCGCTGGCCGAGACCATGGCAGCCTTGACCGGCAGGCCGTTCACGGCCCCCGGGCTGGCGGAGCGCCTTGCCCTCATCCTCGAACATTATGAGGCGATGCTCAGCCATTATGGCGCAGCAGCCGGGGTTGGCATCGCCCGCAAGCATCTGGGCTGGTATACGAAAGGCCTGCGCGGCTCGGCCGAGTTCCGCAACCGCGTGAACCAGATGACCGAGCCGGCCGCGGTGATGGCGGCCCTTCGGGCCTTCTTTGCCGAGCAGCAGGAATCCGGCCTGCTTGCGCTGGCGGCCTGAGCGGCGATGGCAACGCTGGCGCTGGCTGCTGCGGCCGACCTTCCGGCAACCGCCGAGCTCTGGAACGCGCTGCCCACGCCGACGCTGCTGCTGGCGCCCGATGGCAGGGTGGCGCTTGCCAATGCGGCATGCGAGAATTTCCTGAACGCCGCCCAGTCGCAGCTCGTCGAGCGTGGCTGGGAAGGTCTGCTGCCGGCCGACAGTCCCGTCGTGGCGCTGGTCTCGGAGGCGCGTGCCCGCGGGCAGGGCGTGCAGGCCTATGACGTGCTGATCGAGTTTGTCGGCGGCCGCCAGCTGCGCTCGGACATCCTCGTCGGGCAGCCGCTTGCGGGCGAAGGCTGGACGGTGGTTTGCTTCCAGCCGCGGGCCGTGACCGCGCTTGTTGATCGCCAGCTCGGCCAGTCGGCAGCCGCCCGCACCGCGATCGGCGCGGCCGCCATGCTGGCGCACGAGATCAAGAACCCGCTGGCAGGAATCCGCGGCGCAGCCCAGCTCCTGCATGCAATCCCCGACGGCGAGTCGCAGGAGCTGGCAAGCCTCATCATCACCGAGGTGGACCGCGTGCGCGCCCTCATCGACCGGATGGAAGGCTTCACCGACGAGCGCCCGACCCGTCTCGTGCCCGAGAATATCCACGCCATCCTCTCGCATGTCCGCCGGCTGGCCGAGACGGGGTTCGGCGGAGAGGTCGGCTTTGCCGAGCAGTATGACCCATCGCTGCCACCCGTGCTCGGCAATCGCGACCTTCTCATCCAGGCGTTTCTCAACCTTGTGAAGAATGCCGTCGAAGCCTCTCCACCGGGGGGGACAATCACGCTGCGCACGGCCTATCGCACCGGCTTTCGGGTGCGCCCGCCAGGCGGGATCGGGCGGATTTCGCTGCCGCTCGAAATCGCCGTCATCGACGAGGGGGAGGGGCCGCCGGCCCATGTCGCGGACAATCTCTTCGAGCCCTTCATCACCTCCAAGCGCGGCGGGACCGGTCTGGGCCTTGCGCTGGTTGCCAAGGTGATCGGGGATCATGGCGGCATCGTCGAGTTCGAACGCAGGGATGGCCGGACGATGTTCCGGGTCCGCCTGCCGGTCACAAGGAGCGAGGCATGAACGCGGGCACCGTCATCGTGGTCGATGACGATGCCGGCATCCGCACGGTGGTCCGCCAGGCCCTGCTGCGGGCCGGGCACAGCGTCCGCACGACCGATAGCGCCGCGGGGCTTTGGAAGCTGATCGACAGTGGCCTGGGCGACGTGATGGTCACCGACGTGCTGCTGCCCGATGCCAACGGGCTCGACCTTCTGCCCTTGGTGGCCGAGCGGCGGCCCGATCTTCCCGTCATCGTCATGAGCGCCCAGAACACGCTCTCGACGGCGGTCAAGGCCACCGAGATGGGGGCCTTCGACTATCTCCCAAAGCCCTTTGATCTCAACGAGCTGGCGCGATGCGTTGCAAGCGCGCTCGAAGGCAGGGGGCGCAAGGGCGCAAACGAACGGGAGGAAACCCCGGCCGAGCAGATCCCGATGATCGGCCGCTCGCCGGCGATGCAGGATGTCTATCGCACGCTCGCGCGCGTGGTGCCGACCGATCTGACCGTGATGGTGCTGGGCGAATCGGGGACAGGCAAGGAGCTGGTCGCGCGCGCCCTGCACGATCTCGGGCCCCGCCGCTCGGGGCCCTTCATTGCCATCAACATGGCAGCCATCCCGCGCGAGCTGATCGAGACCGAGCTGTTCGGCCATGAGCGCGGCGCCTTCACTGGCGCGCAGGGGCGCGGCATCGGCAAGTTCGAGCAGGCGCAGGGCGGAACGCTGTTCCTCGACGAGATCGGCGACATGCCGGCCGACGCGCAGACCCGCCTGCTGCGGGTGCTGCAGTCGGGCGAGTTCACGACCGTGGGCGGCAACCGCACCATCCGCGCCGATGTCCGCATCGTGGCAGCCACCCACAAGGACCTGCGGCGGCTCATCGATGCGGGCCAGTTCCGCGAGGATCTCTTCTATCGCCTGAACGTCGTTCCCATCCGCCTTCCGCCCCTGCGCGCCCGCAGCGAGGATATTGCGGAGCTTGCCAATCACTTCCTCGAGCGCGCAGCCGCCGAGGGCCTGCCGAGGAAGCGGCTCGATCCGCAGGCGCTTGCCTGGCTGAAGGCGCGGCCCTGGCCCGGCAATGTGCGCGAGCTGGAAAATGCCATGCGCCGCATCGCAGCCCTCGCACGCGACGACCTGGTGACGGCTGCTGCCCTGGAGCTGCATCTTGCCCGGGCCGAGCAGACGGAAGCCGACCCGCGCGCGCCCATCCATCTGCAACCCGACGGCCGCGCGCAGGATCTTGAATCCGTGGTGGCCAGCTGGCTCGGGGCCCGCTTCTCGGCAAGCGCGGAGCTCCCGCCCGATGGGCTCTACGACCGGCTGCTCGCCCAGTTCGAGCGCCCGCTCCTCGAGACGGCGCTCACGCTCACGGGTGGCAACCAGCTCCGCGCTGCGAAACTCCTCGGAGTGAACCGCAACACGCTGCGCAAGATGCTCCAGGTCCGGGGAGTGGATGCCCGCCCCCGGCGCGCGACGGACTGAAGTTCGGAGCAGGGACACGACTTGTCGCGCTCGCGCAACGCCTGTGTTTTCAGGGCAACGCAACCATGCTAGCACAGGGACATGCTTGATCCCGCGGTCCGTGCCCGCGAGCCCTTGACGAAGGACGACGGCTGGTCTGCCGAGACCAGCCGGCGGGGCCGCTTCATGACGTCGCTCGAAGTCGTGCTGGCAGCAGCAGCCGCTGCGATCGGGCTCATGTCCTACGCGATCCTCACACGCGGGCAGGTGCCGGCTACCGGGCTTTCGCCGTCGCTGGTGACCGGGCTTCTCATCGTCAATCTCGTGCCGCTGATGGCGCTGCTCGTGCTCATTGCCCGCCGGGTCGCGCTGCTGCTGGCGAACCGCCGGGCAGGGCTCACGGGTGCCAGCCTGCATGTCCGGCTCGTTGCCCTGTTCGCGGCACTCGCTGCCATTCCCACCATCCTCGTCGTCGTGTTCGCCTCGCTCCTGTTCCAGTTCGGCGTGCAGTTCTGGTTTTCCGATCGCGCGCGCACGGTGCTCGACAATGCGGACCGCGTCGCCCAAGCCTATGTCCAGGAGAACAAGGCCCGGATCCTCGACGACATCATCGCGATGGGCGGCGATCTTTCCGGCTATGCCAGCGAATATGGCCTGCCGTCGGAGCAGTTCTCCGAGGGCCTCGCCTTCCAGGTGGCGGCCCGCAACCTGTCGGAAGCGGCCGTCTTCACCGTGAATGGCAATGGCCCGCGCATCATCGCAGCCGTCGGGCTTGCCGGCGCCCCGCTTGCCGAGCGGCTGGTCGGCATCGAGCTTGGCGACCTTGAGGCTGGAAGCGCCGTCGTCGTCGGTGCTGCGCGCGACCGGGTGGAGGCCATCGTTCCGATCGAAGGGCAGGGACCGCTCTTCGTCTATGTCAGCCGCAAGGTGGAAGCGCGCGTGCTGGAACAGGTCGCGCGCACCCAGTCGGCGCTTAGCGATTATACGGCGCTCACCGAGCGCAGCCGGGTGCTGCAGTGGCGCTTCAACCTCATCCTCCTGTTCGTCTCGCTGATGATCGTGGCGGTTGCGATCTGGCTGGCGCTGTGGCTTGCCTCGCGGATCGTGACCCCGCTGCGCCATGTGACCGAGGCGGCCGAGCGGGTGGGGGCAGGGGATTTCGATGTCCGCGTCGAGCCCGAGGGCGGCGGCGAGGAAGTGCGCACGCTGGCCCGCGCCTTCAACCGCATGACCGGCCAGATCGAAGGCCAGCAGACGGCGCTGAAGGCCGCCACGCTGGAAGCCGAGCGGCGGCGGCGCTTCATCGAGGCGATCCTCTCGGGCGTGTCCGCTGGCGTTCTTGCACTCGATGGAGACGGGCGCATCCGCCTCGCCAACCGCTCCGCCATCCAGCTGCTCGGGCTCGACCGGCTGCTCCTGGTCGGCCGGCCGCTTGCCGATGTCTCGCCCGAGCTTGCCGGGCTGCTGGACCAGGCCCGGAGCGACGGCACGGCCCAGGGCGAAGTCGTCCGCGTCCTCGGGGACACGACCCAGACGCTTGCCGTCCAGCTGACCGCGGACCCGGGGGAGGGCCGTGGCTATATCCTGACCTTCGACGACATCACCCAGCAGCTCGCCGACCAGCGTCGCGCGGCCTGGTCGGATGTCGCCCGGCGGATCGCCCACGAGATCAAGAATCCGCTGACCCCCATCGTGCTGTCCGCCGAGCGGCTGCAGCGCCGCTTTGCAAGCCAGGTGACGGAAGGGCGCGAGACCTTCGACAATCTGACGGCCACCATCATCCGCCAGGTGAGCGATCTGCGGCGCATGGTCGACGAATTCTCTGCCTTTGCGCGGATGCCCGGCCCCACCTTCCGCGAGGAGGATATCGTCGAGATCGCCCGCCAGGCCGTGTTCCTTGCGCAGGTGGCAGCACCCGGCGTCAGGTTCCAGCTGCGGGCGGACTCGCCTTCCATCCCCTTCGTGTGCGACCGCCGCCAGCTGGGGCAGGCCTTCACCAACCTCCTCAAGAACGCAATCGAGGCCATCCAGGGCTGCCAGGAAGGCGAGGGGGCAGGCGATGAAGTCGCGCTCACCATCCATGTGGACGGCGACCGGCTGCTCGTGACGATCGCCGACACCGGCTGCGGACTGCCGGCGGACCTGCGCGACCGGCTGTTCGAACCCTATGTGACGACGCGCCAGCGCGGCACCGGGCTTGGCCTTGCGATCGTCAAGCGGATTGTCGAGGATCATCGCGGCCGGCTCGACCTGCTGCCGGGCCAGTCCGGGGACACGGCGCGGCCCGGCGCGGTCGCCCGCATGGAATTCTCGCTTGGCGCGACGCGGGAGCTTCTCGATCGTCCTGCCGAGGCGCCGGCACAGGCAATGGAGGCAGGCTGATGGCGCTCGACATCCTCGTCGTGGACGACGAGGCAGACATTCGCGAGCTGATCTCCGGCGTCCTGGAAGACGAGGGCTATCGCCCGCGCCTTGCCGCCAACAGCGATCAGGTGATGGAAGCGCTCGCCGAACGGCGCCCCTCGCTCATCGTGCTTGACATCTGGCTCCAGGGCTCGCGCCTCGACGGGCTCGAGATCCTCGACGAGGTGAAGCAGATGGACCCGACGCTTCCCGTCCTCATCATTTCCGGTCACGGCAATCTCGATACCGCCGTCTCGGCCATCAAGCGCGGCGCCTACGACTTCATCGAGAAGCCCTTCCAGACCGACACGCTGCTGCATGCGGTTGCCCGCGCGACCGAAACCGAGCGCCTGCGCCGGGAAGTGCAGGAGCTTCGCCAGCTCGCCCCCATCGACACCGAGCTGACCGGCACCAGCCAGGCCATCAATGCAGTGCGCGCCACCATCCGCCGCGTGAGCGCGACGGGAAGCCGGGTGCTTGTCACCGGACCGTCGGGAAGCGGCAAGGAAACGGCCGCGCGCCTGCTGCATCAATGGTCGCCCCGGGCGGAGCGGCCGTTCGTCGTGGTGGCGGCTGCCATCATGTCGCCCGAGCGGGTGGAAGAGGAGCTGTTCGGCCGCGAGGAGGAAGGCGCGCCGGTGCGCACCGGGCTTCTCGAACGGGCCGACGGGGGCACGCTCTTCATCGACGAAGTCGCCGACATGCCGCTGACCACGCAGGCGAAGATCCTGCGCGTGCTCACCGACCAGACCTTCCAGCGGGTTGGCGGCCAGCGCAGCGTGCGGGTGGATGTGCGCTTCGTGTCGGCAACCTCGCGCGATCTTGCCGCCGAGATTGCCTCGGGGCGCTTTCGTGAGGATCTCTTCTACCGCCTGAATGTCGTCCCCGTGCGGCTGCCATCGCTTGCCGAACGGCGCGAGGACATTCCCGTCCTTGCCGAGCATTTCCTCGCCCGGATCGCAGCCGAGCGCCGCATGCGCCCGCCCGCCTTCACCGACGATGCGATGGCAGCCCTCCAGACCTACAGCTGGCCCGGCAATGTCCGCCAGCTGCGCAACGTCATCGAACGCACACTGATCATGGCGCCCGTCCAGGCAATGGAGCGGATCGATCTTTCCATGCTTCCGGCCGAACTCACGGCCGAGCCGCAGAAGCTGCTTCCCGGCGAAGCTGCCCGATCGATCATGGGAACCCCCCTGCGCGAGGCCCGGGAGGCCTTCGAGCGGGAATATCTCAAGGTTCAGATCCGGCGCTTCTCGGGCAATATCTCGCGCACGGCTGCCTTTATCGGGATGGAGCGCTCGGCGCTGCACCGCAAGCTCAAGGCACTGGGCCTGACGGATGCCGCCACCGCCGATGCCAGTGACAGCGGCGAATAGGCGGCATTTCGAGACAGTTGTGTCAGCACGCCCGACACCCTAGATTGCTGGCGTGGCACAGTAGGCAACGATGCCGCCAGGCAAGAAGGATGACGGATGGCAGACCGCGCAAATAACCTGCAGGATGTGTTTCTTAACGCCATTCGCAAGCAGAAGGCACCGGTGACGATGTTTCTCATCAACGGTGTGAAACTCCAGGGTGTTGTCACCTGGTTTGACAATTTCTCGGTCCTGCTGCGGCGCGACGGCCATTCCCAGCTGGTCTACAAGCACGCCATCTCCACCGTGATGCCGGCCGTTCCCGTGCAGCTTTTCGATCCGGAGAAATCCGACGGCGAGGCGTGAGCCCGGACAGGGACAGCGCATGGGAGCGCCGCCGCCACTCGAGGGCCGGCGCCGGCCTACCGTTCGCGGTTTCGACTCCGACCGGGGCACGAGCTTCGGAGCGCCTGCCATCCTGGTCCATCCCGCCGCGCGCCAGCGCCCCGGGAAGGGCACGCGCGACGCCGAAGCCAGGCTTGCCGAGCTCGCGGGCCTGGCAGCTGCCATCCGGCTCGACGTCTGCGAGGCCCTGGTTTTGCCATTGCGCGCGCCGAGCCCTGCCACCCTCATCGGCAAGGGACAGGTGGAGCGCCTGCAGGCGCTTGTCGCAGCGCATGGGGCGGAAATCGTCGTGATCGATGCCGCCGTGGCGCCTGTCCAGCAGAAGAATCTCGAGACCGCGCTTGGCGCCAAGGTCATCGACCGGACCAACCTCATTCTGGAAATCTTCGGGGAGCGGGCAGCAACTGCGGAAGGCCGCCTGCAGGTGGAACTCGCCCACCTCGAGTATCAGGCCGGGCGGCTGGTGCGCACCTGGACCCACCTCGAACGCCAGCGCGGCGGCTTCGGTTTCCTCGGTGGCCCCGGCGAGACCCAGATCGAGACCGACCGCCGGCTCCTGCGGGAGCGCATCGCGAAGATCCGCCGCGAGCTTGAACAGGTCCGCCGCACCCGCACCCTGCATCGCGCCCGCCGCAAGAAGGCGCCGGTTCCCGTCGTCGCGCTCGTGGGCTACACCAACGCCGGCAAGTCGACGCTCTTCAATCGCCTGACCGGCGCGGATGTCCTGTCGGCCGACTTGCTGTTTGCAACCCTTGATCCGACGATGCGGCGAATCCGGCTGCCGGGCGCGGGCACGATCGTGCTCTCAGACACGGTCGGTTTCGTGTCCGACCTGCCAACCGAACTCGTCGCTGCCTTTCGCGCAACGCTCGAGGAAGTGACGGAGGCCGATCTCCTGCTCCATGTGCGCGACATCGCCCATCCCGACAGCGAGGCCCAGGCCGAAGACGTGCGCCAGCTGCTCTCGGGCCTCGGCGTGCTGGAAGGCGAGGGCGCCATCCCGATCATCGAGGTCTTCAACAAGGCCGACCTGCTCGATGAAGCCACCCGCGCCGCGCTCGCCGGCCGCCACCTGCAAGGCGTGCTCGTCTCCGCCCTGTCGGGGGAAGGCATGGACACGCTGAAGGCACGGCTGGGGCAGGCCCTGGGCGAGCCGACGGAGCTGGTCCTGCTCGACCTGCATCCTTCTGACGGGCGCCGGCAGGCCTGGCTGCACGCCAATGCGGAAGTGCTTTCGGAAGATCATGAAGGCGGCCGCATCGCCATCCGTGCCCGCATGACGGAAGCCGCGCGCGAACGCTATCGGCAGCTATGAACGCTAGCGCTGGCGCTTCCAGAGCGCTTCCTGTGCAGCAAGCGAAAGCGCCGCAAAGCCAGGCTCCCGCTCGATGGCACGGAACCGCCGCTCGAACTTGGCATTGGCCGCCCGAAGCGCTGCTTCCGGATCGATGCCCAGCTTGCGGCACCAGCTGGCCATGGCGAACAGCAGGTCGCCGGCTTCCACGAACCGCTCCTCGGGGCTTCCTGCTTCGTCCAGCTCGGCAATCTCTTCGAGCACCTTGGCGCGTGCCCCTTGCGCATCCGGCCAGTCGAAGCCGGTGCGTGCAGCACGGCGGGAGAGTTTCTCCGCCCGCAGCAGGGCAGGGAGGGCGAGCGCCACGCCATCGAGAACCGAGTTAGCCTCGCCCC
>JBDNCK010000039.1:0-10154 GCA_046719675.1 Sphingomonadaceae bacterium
GCCGGAGTTCGGCTGGGAGGAGCTGCCGGGCGAGGGCGCCTTCTATGCGCCCAAGCTCGAGTTCCACCTGACCGATGCCATCGGCCGGACCTGGCAGGTCGGCACGATCCAGACCGACACGGTGCTGCCGGAGCGGCTGGATGCGGCCTATGTCGCCGAAGACGGCGAGAAGCGCCGCCCGGTGATGCTGCACCGCGCCATCCTCGGCAGCTTCGAACGCTTCATCGGGATCCTGATCGAGCACTATGCCGGCCGGCTGCCCCTGTGGCTGGCACCCGTGCAGGCGGTGGTGGCGACCATCGTCTCGGATGCCGACGGCTGGGCGCGGGAGGCAGCAGCAAGGCTGGCAGCAGCAGGGCTGCGGGTGGAGACGGATCTGCGCAACGAGAAGATCAACCTCAAGGTGCGCGAACACAGCCTCATGAAGGTGCCGGCCCTTCTCGTCGTCGGGCGGCGCGAGGCGGAGGAAGGCACGGTTGCCCTGCGGCGGCTGGGTGTGGAGGGACAGGAGGTCCTGCCGCTTGCCGATGCGATTGCGCGGCTTGCGGCCGAAGCCGTGCCGCCGGATCTTCGCAGGAGCTGACCATGGCCGACATCCGTCCGCTATCCGAGGCGTTCGCAGCTGCCCCGCAAATCCTGCCCGAGGACATGCCGGAACTCGCAGCCGCTGGTTTCCGGCATGTCGTGAACAACCGGCCCGACAGCGAGGTGCCGGCCGAACTCCAGGGCGAGGCGATGGCCGCAGCCGCCAAGGCAGCCGGCCTTGGCTACACGGCCATCCCGGTGGACCATAGCGGCCTGTCCCCGGCGCAGGTGGATCAGCTGCGCGCCGTGCTGGCGGGTGCCGGCGGCAAGGTGCTGGGCTACTGCCGATCGGGCACCCGCTCGACCATGCTCTGGGCGCTTGCGGAAGCTGCCCGCGGTACCAGCCCCGACACGATCACCCGGGCCGCAGCGGCCGCAGGCTATGATGTGCGGTCGCTCCTTCCGCTCATGCAGAAGCTGGCGCCGGGCCGCTGATGGCCGACCAGCCGGAGAGGCAGGGATGCTCCGGGCCGGCCGACCGATCCGGGCATCTCCAGGTGCTGGTGCTGCAGGGCGGCGGCGCGCTTGGCGCCTATCATCTTGGCGTGTTCGAGGAACTGGTCGCGTACGGCATCGCGCCGGACTGGGTGGCGGGCATCTCGATCGGTGCCATCAATGCCGCCATCATTGCCGGTAACCGGCCGAAGGACCGGCTGCCTGCCCTGGAGCGCTTCTGGGAGCGGGTATCCTCGGGGCTCGCCCCTTTGGTGCCGCTGCCCGACGGGTTCGCGCGCGACCTCTGGTCGGAGGGTGCGGCCTTCTGGGTGGCAGCGGCCGGCGTGCCCGGCTTCTTCCGGCCGCGCTTTCCACCGCCGAAGCTGGCGCCGCGCGGGTCGGAAGGCGCCGTCAGCTATTATGACATGGCGCCGCTTGCCGAGACGCTCGACGAACTGGTGGACTGGGATTGGCTGAACGACGGGCCGGTCAGGCTTTCGGTTGGCGCAGTCCAGGTCGAGTCCGGCCGCATCCACTTCTTCGATTCGCGCGGTGGTCGGGACCAGTGCCGGATTGGCCCGGCGCATGTGCTGGCGTCCGCGGCGCTGCCTCCGGCCTTTGCGCCCGTTCTGGTGGACGATGCCTGGTACTGGGACGGCGGGATCGCGTCGAACGCCCCCATCCAGCATGTGCTCGACAATCTCGCGGAAGCGAACAAGAACATCTTCCAGGTGGATCTGTTTCCCGCCGAGGGCCCGCTTCCCGAGACGCTGCTCGATGTCGAGACGCGCGCGCAGGACATCCGTTTTTCCACGCGCACCCGCCTCAACACCGCCCGGGAGGTGGAACTGTCGCGCGCCCGCGCGCTCGTCCGTCGCCTGCTCGAGGATTGCAATCCCGCGCTCGACCGCCTGGCCGAGGAGGAGGTTGCAACGCTGCGCGCCTTTGCCAGCGAGCGCCGCGTGGAGATCGCGCAGATCATCTATCGCGACAAGGCAGCCGGGGGCCGCGGGCGCGGCCATGAATTTTCCCGGCCGACGATGGAAGCGCACCGCGCCGCCGGACGTCGTGATGCTGCTCGCGCGCTGGCCAGCCGGGACTGGCGCCAGCCGCCCACGCCAGGGGATGTCCGCTGCCCCGGGCTCTAGGGCGGCCCGCCTAGAAGGCCGTGGGCGCAGGGGATTCGGTCACGAAGCCGCCGGCGGTGATGCGCTGCACTTCAAGGCCCCGCTCGACGATATTGCCGCGGAACCGGAAGATACCATCAACGCCTGCAAACCCCTTGGGATCGGCGAGCAGCTTCGCCGGGAAGGGCTCGCCGATGGTCCAGCGGTCTGCCAGCCCGATGGCAAGCAGCGTCGCATCGTAGGACAGGCTGGCAAGCCGCGACGGATTGCCCCCGAACCTTGAGCGGTAACGGCCTTCGAGCGTGCGGAAGCGGTCGTCCGGCACGGCGGCAAAGAGCGCCCCGTGCAGCGCCGGCACGCGCGCCATGCCCGGCTCGGCGTTCCACAGTTCCGTGCCGAGGATCGTCACCGTCCCGCTGCGAACGCCGAACTGGGAAAGCGGCCCCATGAAGGTGCCCGCGATTGCCCCCGAGTCGGCAATGAGCAGGGCGTCGAAGGCGGGCGGCGCAGGGTTTCCCGGCGTGCCGGCCTTCAGCCTTGCGTCGTAGTTGGAAACGCGCCTGGCGGCGGCCGGCAACTGTTCGCGGGCGCGCGCAAAGTTGACGATCGAAACGACCTGGCCGCCCTGGGCATTGACGGCGCGGGTGAAGGCAACGGCGGCGCGTTCCCCATAGGTGCCGTTGGGGATCAGGGCCGCAAAGCGGCTGGCACCCCGGCTGCGCGCGTGGGCAACCACCCGCTCCACCGACTGCGCCGGCTGGAAGCCGAGGACATGCACATTGCTGCCGGCAACCCTTGCGTCGTTGGAAAAGGCAAGGACCGTCACGCCGCGCGCAGCCGCCGGCCCCGCCACGGCCGGCACGTCGGAGGCAAGCAAGGGTCCGAGGATCAGACTGGCGCCGTCGGCCAGAGCCCTGCTGGCAGCAACGGCAGCGCCGCCGGGTGCCGCCGTGTCATAGGCCGTGATTCGCACGCGGGCGCTGCCGGTGTCGGCAAGTGCCAGATTGGCCGCGTTCGCGAGCGATTGGCCGACACTGGCGTTGGCGCCCGACAGCGGCACGAGAATCGCGATCTGGTGCCGCTCTTCGGGTGGCGGCGCCACGCGCTCCTCCTCCGCCTCGACAGGCGGCGGTGGTGGCGGTGGCGCCGGCGGCTCGCGCCGGGGCGCGCAGGCTGCAACAAGCAAAAGCAGCGCCACAGCCAGGAGCTTTCGTGGCCCAATCCCTTGCGAAGCCTTCGCCATCGCTTCCATAATCCTCCCCCATGCCCCTTGATGCGCCCGCGGCCCCTCCGGACCCGGCCCTTCCGCCGGGGCTCTATATCGTGGCCTCCCCCATCGGCAACCTTGGCGACCTGTCGGCGCGCGCGGCGGACTGGCTGCGCCGGGCGGATCTGATCGCCTGCGAGGACACGCGGGTGACCGCACGGCTGCTCAAGGCGGCAGGAAGCACCCGGCCGATGCTGCGCTTCGACGACCATGCATCTGGCCGGGCAATCGAATCGCTGGTTGCGCGCATGGCGCACGAATCGGTGGCGCTGGTGTCGGATGCGGGAACGCCACTGGTGTCCGATCCGGGCTTTGCGCTGGTGCGCGCGGCGCGTGCTGCGGGCATCGCCGTCACCACGGCCCCTGGCCCATGTGCGGCGATTGCCGCGCTTTCGATTGCCGGCCTTCCGGCGGATCGCTTCTACTTCGCGGGCTTCCTTCCCGCGCGGCCAGTCGCCCGGGAATCGGCGCTGGCTGCCCTTGTTGCCGTTCCCGGCACGCTCATCTTCCACGAGGCGCCGCCGCGGCTTGCGGAAAGCCTTGCTGCCATGGCCGATGTGCTCGGCGACCGGGACGCAGCCGTCGCGCGTGAGCTTACCAAGCTGCACGAGGATGTCCGGCGCGGACGCCTGAGCGAACTTGCCGCACACTACGGGTCGCATCCGCCGCGCGGGGAGATCGTGGTCCTCGTGGCACCGGCCGAAGCCCCCCTTCCCGATGCTGCTGCCGTGGACGCGGCGCTCAGGCGCGCGCTCGAGTCGCTGCCGCCGGGCAAGGCGGCGGCCAGCGTTGCATCTGCATTTGGGGTTCCGCGCAGCGGTCTCTACGCCCGCGCGCTGGAACTGGTCGGCAAATGAGCCGCCGCGGGCGTCGCCAGGAGGCCGAGCAGCAGGGGCGGCGGGCAGAGAAGTTCGCTGCCTTCTACCTGCGGTTGAAGGGCTACCGCATCCTCGCTACCCGGGTCCGGCGGGCACCCATCGAGGTGGACCTGCTTGCGCGCAGGGGCGACACGCTGGTGATCGTCGAGGTGAAATATCGCAGGACGCTCGACCAGGCCGAGCTGGCGCTGGCACCTTCGGCCCTGCGCCGGCTGGCACGCATGGCCGAACTGGTGGCAGCCGACGCTGCCTGGCGCCGGCGTGTCGCGACAAACGTTCGCGTGGACCTGATTGCACTGGCGCCCTGGGCCTGGCCGCGCCATATTCGCGGAGTGACGCCATGACCGACCTTCCGCTGCCTGACCCGCTCGCCGCCATCGGCCTTCTCGACGATGCCGACATCGTGCTCGACGAGGCGGCCCTGCAGATTGCCGGTGCCGACTGCCCGGGGGTGGACCTGGCCAAGCCGCGGCTGCTGCTTGCAACCTTCGCCCAGCGCCTTGCGGCCATGGCCGATTCGGCGCAGGGGGCAGCCGAGCGCGCCGCCGCGCTCGTCGGCCTGCTTGCCCAGGAAGAGGGGTTCACCGGCGACACCCGCACCTATGACGCACCGGAAAACGCCGATTTCCTCGCCCTCCTGCGGCGGCGGCGTGGCCTGCCGGTCACGCTGGCCATCCTCTATGTGGGGCTCGCCCGCCGGGTTGGCTGGCAGGCGGCGGCCGTCGGGCTTCCCGGCCATGTCATCGTCCGGCTTGGCGGCGGGGCGGACCCGGTCCTGATCGACCCCTTCACGCGCGGCCGCACGCTGGGGGCAGCCGGCATCGAGATGCTGGTGGCCCGCGCGCTCGGCCGGCATGCGCGGCCCGAACCCCGGCACCTGTCGCCAATGGGCAACCGCGAGACCCTGGTGCGCCTGCTGTCGAACCAGGCCGTGCGCGCCCGCAAGTCCGGCGATCTTCCGCGGGCCCTGGAGCTTGCCCGCCGCCTGACCCTCATCGCGCCTGCCATGGCGGATCTGTGGTGGGAGCGGGCGCGGCTGGAGCAGCTGGCCGGCGACAAGGCCGCCGCGCGGGCCTCGCTTTCGAGCATGCGCGAGACGACCCGTGAACCCACGGTGCTCAAGCGCATTCGCGCTGCCGAGGATTCGCTCACCCGCTGACCTCGCCGCTGACCTCGCCGCTGACCTCGCCTAGGCGCGCGCGGCTCGCTAAGGCCGCTCCATGGCACGAAGTCTGCGAGTCGCCGTCCAGATGGACGCAATGGAGCATGTGAATGTTGCCGGCGATTCCAGCTATGCCCTGATGCTCGAGGCCCAGGCCCGCGGGCATCGCATCGCCCATTATCTCGCCCCCGCGCTCGACTGGGTGGAGGGCCGGGTGGAAGCGACGGTGCGGGATCTGTTCGTCGAGCGGCCCGAGTCCCCCGGCGATCCGCATTTCCGCTGGCTGTCCGAGCCCCGTCGCGTGGAACTGGCGCAGGCCTTCGATGTCGTTCTCATGCGGCAGGATCCGCCGTTCGACATGGCCTATGTGACGGCCACCCACCTGCTCGAACGCGCGCAGGCCGATGGCCTTCTCGTGGTCAACGATCCCGTCTCCGTGCGCAACGCCCCCGAAAAGCTCTTCGTGCTCGCCTTTGCCGACCTGATGCCTCCCACCCTCGTCACCCGCTCGCTCGCCTCCGCCCAGGCCTTTCGCGAGCGCCATGGCGAGGTGGTGGTGAAGCCACTCTACGGCAATGCCGGGGCGGCCGTCTTCCATGTCGGCCGGGGGGACGCGAACCTCGCAGCGCTCGTCGAGATGTTCCACCATGTGTGGCGGGAACCCTTCATGGTGCAGGCCTTCCTGCCGCAGGTGGCGCAGGGGGACAAGCGCATCGTGCTGATCGACGGCGAGCCGGCAGGCGCCATCAACCGGCTGCCGCGGGCTGGCGAAATCCGCTCCAACCTGGCAGCCGGCGGCTCTGCCGAAGCCACCGACCTGACCGCAAGGGAGGCGGAAATCTGCGCGCGCCTTGGCCCGCGCCTCAGGGACATGGGCCTCGTCTTCGTCGGCATCGACGTGATCGATGGCTGGCTGACCGAGATCAACGTCACCTCGCCCACCGGCATCGTCGCCATCGATGCCTTCAACGGCACCAACACGCCCGCCCGCTTCTGGGAGGCGGTGGAAGCGCGGTTGGCTGCGCGATGAAGGTGCGCAATCCGCGCAGCGGCGCCCTCGATCACGAAATCCAGCCGCTTACGCCCGAGGCGCTGGCCCTGGAAGCGGCAAGGCTGCGCGCGTTGCAGCCCGCCTGGGCTGCCCTGGCGCCGCCCGCACGGAGTGAGCGGCTGCGCGCGCTGGCGGCGGCAATGGCGGCGCATCGCGCGCCGCTTCTTGCTGCGCTCGAGGCCGACACCGGCCGACGGGCGGTGGCCAAGCGCGAGATCGACAGCGTGATCGCCATGCTGACCCGCTGGGCCGATCGCGCGCCGGCCATCCTGTCCGCGGCCGAAGTGCGCGACCAGCCCGGCGCGATGCCCGGGGTCAGCCACTCGGTCACGCTGGTGCCCTATGGCCTTGTCGGCGTGATCTCGCCCTGGAACTTCCCGCTGCTGCTTGCGATGACGGATGCCGTGCCGGCGCTTGCGGCTGGCTGTGCGGTGCTGGTGAAGCCGTCGGAAGTCACGCCGCGCTTCGTGCGCCCGCTGATGGAGGCCGTCGCCCAGGTCGAGGGCCTGCCGCTGGCGCTGGTCGAGGGCGATGGCGCAACCGGCGCCGCGCTGGTGCCGCTTGCGGATTTCCTGGCCTTCACCGGATCGGTGGCAACCGGACGCAAGGTGGCCGAGGCAGCCGCGCGGGCCTTCGTGCCGGCAAGCCTTGAGCTGGGGGGCAAGGATCCGCTGATCGTGCTGGAAGGGGCTGACCCGCGCCGGGCGGCTGCCATCGCGCTTTCCGCCTCCTGCCGTGCCACCGGGCAGGCCTGCCAGTCGATCGAGCGGATCTATGTGGCGCGAAGCCTGCACGACGCCTTCCTCGACCCTCTTGTCGAACAGGCCGAGGCCGTGCGGCTCAACTGGCCCGACATCGCCGAAGGCGACATCGGCCCCTTCATCTTTGCGCGGCAGGCCGAGATCGTCGCAGCACAGCTTGCCGACGCGGTCGCGCAAGGCGCCCGGGTGCTCACCGGCGGCCGCATCGAGACGCATGGCGGCGGCCTGTGGCTGCGGCCCACCGTGCTCGCCGATGTCACCCACGCCATGGCGGTGATGCGCGAGGAAACCTTCGGCCCGGTCATGCCGGTCATGGCCTTCGACACGGTGGACGAGGCCGTCGCGCTTGCCAATGACAGTGTCTATGGCCTCTCGGCCGCGGTTGTCGGGGCGGGCCTCGAGGAAGCCGAAGCGGTTGCGCGGCGGCTGCATGCCGGGGCCGTCTCGCTGCAGGATGCGGCGCTCACGTCGCTGCTGTCGGATGCGGCCAAGTCGAGTTTCGGCCTGTCCGGGCTGGGCCCCTCGCGCGCTGGCGAGGAGGGGTTGCTGCGCTTCCTCAGGCGGCGGGTGCTCTATGCGCAGGGCGGCCAGCCGCTGCCGCTTGCCGCCTTCAGCGAGGGGTGAACAGGCGCTTCAGCACTTCGTCATAGATATCCGCCAGCTTCTCGATGTCGGCGATCGCGGCCTGCTCGTCCACCTTGTGCATGGTGGCACCCGGAAGCCCGAACTCGACGACCGGGCAGAGCCGGCGGATGAAGCGCGCGTCCGACGTGCCGCCGGAGGTGGAAAGGACGGGCCGCTCGCCCGTCACGGTCTCCACGGCATCCTGCACCAGCGTCGAGAAGGGCCCCGGCTCGGTCAGGAAGGCCTCGCCCGAGATCCGGATGGTGACATCGGCCGAAGGGGCATGGCTTGCCACCACTTCCTCGATCCAGCCGGCAAGCTGGGCGCCGCGGTGGCGATCGTTGAAGCGGATGTTGAGCCGGGCCGACGCCCTGGCCGGGATGACATTGGTCGCCGGGTTCCCGACTTCGAGATCGACCACCTCCAGGTTGGAGGGCGCGAACCACTCCGTGCCTTCGTCCAGCACCCGGCCCTGCAGCTCGGCGAGGATCCGGATCAGGCGGCGGACCGGATTGTCGGCCCGGTCCGGATAGGCGACATGGCCCTGGGCGCCGTTGACGGTGATCCAGGCATTGAGGCTGCCGCGACGGCCCACCTTCACGACATCGCCCAGCCTGCGCACCGACGTGGGTTCGCCCACCAGGCAGACGTCGGGCACATGGCCATGGGCTTCCATCCAGTCGAGCACGCGCGTGGTGCCGAAGGTGGCCGGCCCTTCCTCGTCTCCTGTCAGGATGAAGGAAAGCGAGCCAGGCGCGCCGCGCGCCACATGCCGGCGCGCCGCCTCCACCATCGCGGCAAGCGCGCCCTTCATGTCGGCGGCGCCGCGCCCGACGAGGATGCCGTCCGCAATGTCGGCCGCAAACGGATCGACCGACCATCGCGCCAGATCTCCGGGAGGCACCACGTCGGTATGGCCGGCAAAGGCGACGTGCGGGGCGGCCTCTCCCAGCCGCGCGAAGAGATTCTCGACCGGGCCGTCGGGCGGACTTCCGAACTGCAGCCGCCATGTCCGGAAACCCAGCGCCTTCAGCGCGTCTTCCATCAGGCCGAGCGCGCCGGCATCCTCGGGGGTGACACTGGCGCAGCGCACCAGGGCGCGGGCCAGCGCGACGGGATCAGAATTCATAGCGAGCAAGGCGATGGCCCTCGGTTTCGGCATCCGCCACCCACTCCGCGACCCAGGGATGCGCCATCGCACGCGCGCGATAGGCCTCGGCTGCCTCGGAAAGCTGGACGGCATAGGTGGTGAAGCGGCTGGCAACGGGCGCGAAGAGGATGTCGGCTGCACCATAGCTGTCGCCGGCAAGCCAGGGCCCGCCAAAGCGCGCCAGCCCCTCTTCCCACAGGGCCTCGACGCGGCGCGTGTCTGCCGCGGCGTCTGCCGAAAGCTGGAAGCCGGCATAGTGACGGCGCGTGTTCATCGGGCAGAAGCCGCGCAGCGCCTGGAAGCTGGCCTGCATTTCGGCGGCGATCGAGGCAGCGAAGGCGCGCGCCGCTCCGTCCGCCGGCCAGAAACGGGTGCCGCCCGACAGCCGGTCGAGATGATCGATGATGCCAAGCGCGTTCCACGCCGCCACATCGCCATCCCAGAGGATGGGCACCTTGCCGCCCGAGGGCGCCAGCTCGGGCCGGCTGCGGGTGGTTTCCCAGTCCGCCTCGTAGAGCGGCAGGAACAGCGTCTGGAAGGGAAGACCCGACTGTCTTGCCGCCAGCCAGCCGCGCAGCGACCAGGAGGAATAGGCGCGGTTGCCGATGAAGAGCTTCAGCATCAGCCGCGCCCCATGGCGAGGAACTTGGCGCGCCGCCCTTCGCGCAGGGCCTCGCGCGACTGGCCCTCGAGCACGCCCAGCTCCTCCTCGAGCGCGGTTGCCACGCGGGTCATGGTGAGCGCATGGTCGCGATGCGCGCCGCCAACCGGCTCGTAGATGATGCGATCGATGACGTTGAGGCGCAGGAGGTCGCCAGCCGTCACCTTCATCGCCTCGGCAGCCTCGGCGGCCTTGCTGTTGCCCTTGCCGGTCGAGCGCCAGAGGATCGACGCGCAGCCTTCGGGGGAAATCACCGAATAGATGCTGTGCTCGAGCATCAGCACCCGGTTGCCGGTCGCGATTCCGACGGCTCCGCCCGATCCGCCCTCGCCGACGATGAGCGCAACAAGGGGCACGCCGATGGCAAGGCAGGCTTCGGTGGCCCGCGCGATGGCTTCCGCCTGTCCGCGTTCCTCGGCGTCGATCCCCGGGAACGCCCCCGGCGTGTCGACC
>JBDNCK010000040.1:0-9899 GCA_046719675.1 Sphingomonadaceae bacterium
CGACTTCGCAGCCGCCATCGCCTTCATCGCAGCCGTCGCTTCCTCGAAGCTCTTCTTCGAGTGCTCGACCATCATGTTGGCAATCGTCTCGGCGCCCGCGGTTGCCACCTTCGCCGATGCCATCATGGCCTCGACATTGCCCTTGGCGAACTCGCTCATGTCGGACACGGACTTGACGGCAGTTCCCATCATTTCCTGGCCCTTCTCGACGACGGTCTCGAGATTGGCCTTGCCCTGGGCAAGGGCGTCGGCCGTCACCTTCTCGACGGCAGGCGTGATCGCTTCGAGCGACTTCAGCACGGTTTCGGCATTCATGGTCAGTTCCTTTCGAATCGTCTCTGGGATGTCCGGCATCGCTACGGCAGGCTTGGCAGTCGTGGGCTTGTCCTGGGCGCGCGACGCCTTGGTCACCCGCTTGGCGCTGGGCTTCAGATCAACCACATTGATGTTGGGCGTGCCTGTCACGCGACCTGTCTCCATGGCTTGGCGCGGGCCTTGGTCACCCGCAGGACCACAGGAGCCGGCTGGCTCATGCTGCAGTGCAACATATCGATGTTCGCGTCCAGATGCAAGCGGGAAATGCTGCACTGCACGCTGCAACTTCGCCGCTAGTGGGAAACCAACTCCCTCGAAACCCCGCTCGCGGCAAGCTGGCCGTCGATGGCAGCCTTCAGCCGCTCGAGCGCAGCCTCGTCGCGCGCTTCGGCACGGGCAACCAGCACGTCCTGCGTGTTCGATGCCCGCAGCAGCCACCAGCCATCCGCCGTGTTCACGCGCGCGCCGTCCGTTGCATTGACGTCGGCGCCTTCGGCTGAAAGGCGTGCCAGCACCTCCTCGATCACGGCAAACTTCCGCTCTTCCGGGCAGGGAAAGCGCAGCTCCGGCGTGTTGACGACAGCCGGCATGGCCGCGCGCAGATCGGTGAGCGACCTCCCAAGCGCGCCCACGGCCTCGATCAGCCGGATCGCGGCATAATGGGCGTCATCGAACCCGTACCAGCGATGGCCGAAGAAGATGTGGCCGCTCATCTCGCCAGCGAGCGGTGCGCCCACTTCCTTCATCTTTGCCTTGATGAGCGAATGGCCGGTCCGCCACATCAGGGGCTTGCCGCCAAGTGCGGCCACATGGTCAAAGAGAGCCTGGCTGGCCTTCACATCCGCGATGATGGTGGCGCCGGGGACGTCCTTCAGCAGTGCCTCGGCAAGGATCATGAGCAGCTGATCCCCCCAGACGATGCGCCCGGACGAATCGATGGCACCGATCCGGTCCCCGTCGCCATCGAAGGCAAGCCCCATGTCGAGGCCCCTGTCCGCCACCAGCTTGCGCAGCTCCGCGAGATTGGCCTCGACCGTCGGGTCGGGATGATGGTTGGGGAAGGTGCCGTCGATCGTCGTGAACAGCAGATGATGTTCACCCGGCAGCCTTGCCGCCAGCATCTCGACGATCTCGCCGGTCGCGCCATTTCCGCAGTCCCAGCCGATCCGCAAGCCCGGCCCGGAAAAGCCCTCGAGCAGGCGCGTCACATAGGGCTCGCGGATATCCTCCCTGGCAAGGCTTCCCTGCCCTTCCTCCCAGTCGCCGCGCGCGGCCGCCTCGCCGAGCGCGCGGATGTCGGCCCCGAAGAAGGGGCGCTCGGCCAGCATCATCTTGAAACCATTGTAGTCGGGCGGATTGTGGCTTCCCGTCACCATCACCCCGCCATCGCAGCCGAGCGCGTGGACGGCGAAATAGAGCATGGGCGTGGGGCCCAGCCCGACATCGACGACATCGCAGCCGCTGGCCCTGAGACCGGCGATCAGCGCCTCGGCAAGACCAGGCGAGGACAGCCGCCCGTCGCGCCCGACGGCGACCCTGCCACCGCCCCCGCGCCGCACGACCGTTGCAAAGCCGCGCCCGATCGCGCGCGCATCCGCCTCGCCAAGCGTCCGGCCGATGACTCCGCGAATGTCATATTCGCGCAGGGTCGTGGGATCGAAGCGATGCATGTCATTCTCCTTCGGGACGACGCGCAACGGCTGCAAGCAGCACCTCGCGCGCGAGATTGACCCGGCGCGCCAGATCGGCGCTGCCACCCGCGTCGGGGTGGACCTGGGCGATGAGACGGCGGTGGGCGGCCCGGATCATGTCCGCGTCCGCGTCGGGGGCAACGCCCAGCACCGCCCTCGCCTCGTCGAGCGACATCGGCCGGGCCGGCGAACGGCGGCGGCCGAGGAACCACCACCAGGCCAGCGCCAGCAGGGCGGCAAGCAGCAGGACCTTCAGCATGCCGCCTGCCGGGTCGAATCGATGGCAAGGGCCGCGAGCAGTTCCCTCAGCTCGGCGCGCGCTGCGACATGGCTCATGGTGGGGGCGCCAAGCTGCTCGGCATCGAGAAGGGTCAGCCCGCTCGGGAACAGTTCGCGATAGATGACCCGCTCGGACAGGCCCGGCACCACCCGGAAGCCCACCCGTTTCGCAAGCTCGGCCAGCGCGTCGCCCACCCGCCTGCGGTTGCGCGCCTCGAGGGTGGACAGGCGATTGCGCAGCACCACCCAGTCGACGCTCGCGCCATCCGCCCGGGCGCGCGCCTGCCGGGCCTTCCAAACGGTCTCGGCGTAGAAGGAGGGCCGCGTGACCCGGAAACTGTCCCCGTCCACCTGGCCGATCAGGTCGAAGTCGATGAAGCTGTCATTGATCGGCGTGACCAGCGTGTCAGCCATGGCAAGCGCCTGCCGGGCTTCCGCGCTGTCGCGGCCGGGCGTGTCGAACAGGAGGATGTCGGCATCCGTGGCTGCGGCGACCGCGGCCGCATCGGCTCCTTCGGGAAGCACGGCGGCCACCGGCATCGGGAGCAGGAGCCCGTGCCGCTCCGCATGCCGGGCGCGGTTTTCAAGATAGCGCACGCTCGTCTTCTGGCGCTGGTCGAGATCGAACAGCGCCACCCTGCGGCCTTCGGCTGCCAGCGCGACGGCGAGATGGACGGCGAGCGTGGATTTGCCCGTTCCCCCCTTCTCGTTCGCAAGCACGATGGTCGTTCGCGTTGACACGGGCCCTCCGGTTGTGGCGGGCGCTCTTTGGAGAGGGCTGCAGGGATTCGCAATTGGAAGCAGGCATCAGCAGGCGCGTTGACAGGCTGGCCACCGTGCGCCGGGTGGCGGAGCTGCGGGCAGCGGTTGCAAGGGCGCGCGCGGCCGGGAACCGGATCGCGCTGGTGCCCACCATGGGCGCGCTGCACGAAGGCCATCTGGCGCTGGTGCGCATGGCGCGCGCCCATGCCGGCTTCGTGGTCGCCTCCGTGTTCGTCAATCCGAAGCAGTTCGGAGCGAACGAGGATTTCGACCGCTATCCCCGGAACGAGGAAGCCGATGCAGCCCTGCTCGCGAGTGCCGGCTGCGACCTGCTGTTCGCGCCGGGTGTCGGATCCGTCTATCCGCCCGGATTTGCGACCAATGTCGCGGTTGCCGGGCTTTCCGCGCCGTTCGAGGGCGCCATGCGCCCCGGCCATTTCGACGGGGTTGCAACCGTCGTGCTCAAGCTGCTGCTGATGGCCTCACCCGACATCGCCCTCTTCGGCGAGAAGGACTGGCAGCAGCTGGCCGTCATCCGTCGGCTGGTGGCCGATCTCGATCTTCCGGTCGCCATCCTCGGGCACCCGGTCGTGCGCGACGCCGACGGTCTCGCGCTTTCCTCCCGCAATGCCTATCTTCGCGAGGAGGATCGGGCGCGGGCGGCAGCCCTGCCGCGCACGCTGCTGGCTGCAAAGGCGGCGCTCGAGGCCGGCGCAAGCGTGGAGGCAACGCTGGAGCAGGCCAGGGGCGCGATCCTTGCAGGGGGGTTCGCCGCGGTCGACTATCTTGCCCTCGTCGATCCGGAAACCCTGGAACCCCTGCCCCGGCTGACGCAGGAAGGGCGGCTTCTGGCAGCAGCAAGGCTGGGCGGGGTGCGCCTGCTCGACAACTGGCCGGTGCTGCCGCGATGACGGACTATGTCGTGGTCGATGTCTTCACCGACACGCCGCTTGCCGGCAATCCGCTGGCGGTGATCCCCGACGCGCGGGCGCTCGGCGAGGACCGGCTGCAGGCAATCGCCCGGGAATTCAACCTCTCCGAGACGGCCTTCGTCTTTCCGGCGGCGCATGCGTCCCACGATGCGCGGGTGCGCATCTTCACGCCGGCCGAGGAACTGCCCTTTGCCGGTCATCCCAATGTCGGGACAGCCTTTGCGCTCGCCTGCGCAGGCAAAGTGCTGGGGCGGCCGGTGGGCGAGCGGCTGCGCTTCGAGGAAGGTGCGGGCGTGGTGCTGGCCGACCCGCTGCGCGAGGAAGGCGTCGTGGTGGGTGCGTCGGTGCGCGCGCCACTGGGCCTTGCGCTGGGCCCCGAACGGCCGGCAGCCGCCGTGGCGGCCCTCGCGCGCCTTCCGGCTTCCGCCATCCTCGCGCGCACGCACCCGCCGCGCTATGCCTCGGTCGGCACGGGCTTCCTGCTGGCGGAGACGACGCGCGATGCGCTCGAGCAGGCGACACCCGATCCGGAGGCCTTCCGTGGCGAGGCCGCCCATGCGCCCGGCGGCCATCTGCCGGCGCTCTACCTCTGGGCGGACATGGGCCGGCAGGGCGCCGTCGCACAGGTGGAAGCGCGCATGTTCGCCCCGCTTGCCGGCGTGATCGAGGATCCGGCAACCGGAAGCGCGGCGGCCGCCCTCGGGGCGCTGCTTGCCGCTGCGGGTGTGGCCGACAGGCTTTCGGTCCGGCAGGGGCGGCTCATGAACCGCCCCTCGACGATCGACATCGCAGCCCGCAGCGACGGGATATGGATTTCCGGCCGCTGCGCGATGGTGGCGCAGGGCCGGCTCCTGGCGTGAGCGCCGGGCACGCAGGCGCTGCCGGCGAGGCGATTGCGCGCGCCCGCCTGCACGCGCCCTATCTCAGGGCGCTGCTCGCCAGCGAAGAGGCGCTTGCCGAACAGCTCGCACAAGGGGCCTATGACGAGGCACTGGCGCAGTCCGTCGCGCGGCTGGATGGCCCGGATCCGGCCGCGGCCCTGCGGCAGGCCAAGGCCGGGGTGGCCCTGACCGTCGCCATCGCCGATCTTGCCGGGGCCTGGCCGCTGGAGCGGGTGACGGCGGAGCTGAGCCGCTTCGCCGATGCCGCCATCGACCGCGCCCTTGGTGCCGCCTTTGCCGAGCGCGGGATTGCAGAGCCGGACCGGCGCGGGATGACGGTGCTCGGCCTGGGCAAGCTCGGCTCCCTCGAGCTCAACTATTCCTCCGACGTCGATCTCATCGTACTCCACGATCCGGACCTGCTGCCCGGGGCGCTGGGCGACGACCCGGACGAGGCGGCCGTGCGGCTGGTGCGGCGGATGGGCAGCCTGCTCGCTGACCGCACGCCCGATGGCTATGCCTGGCGGGTGGACCTGCGGCTGCGGCCCGATCCCGACTCGACGCCGCCCTCGCTGCGGCTGGCGGCAGCGGAGGCCTACTACCAGTCCGAAGCGCTCATGTGGGAGCGGTCCGCCTTCATCCGCGCACGCGCAGTCGCCGGCGACAGGGCGATGGGCGAGGCATTCCTTGCCCGCCTTGTGCCCTTCGTCTGGCGGCGCAGCCTCGACTATTCCGCGCTCGCCGAGATCCGCGAGGTGAGCCTGCAGATCCGCGACCATTTCGAGGAGGGGCAGGCCTTCGGGCCCGGCTATGACGTCAAGCGCGGCCGCGGTGGCATCCGGGAAGTGGAGTTCTTCGCACAGGTCCACCAGATGATCTTCGGCGGCCGGGAGCCAGCGCTGCGCGCGCCTGCCACCCTCGATGCGCTGGCAGCGCTCGCCGCGGCAGGCCGCATTCCCGCGCACGACGCGGCGACGCTGTCGGATGCCTATCGGGACCTGCGAACGCTGGAGCACCGGCTGCAGATGGTGGCAGACCAGCAGACTCACAGGATCCCGACGGGCACGGCGGATCGCGCCAGGGTGGCAGGGCTGATGGGAGCAGACGGCTGGCAGGCGGTCGCACGCGCCATCGAGCCGAAGACCCGCGCCGTTGCCCGCCTCTACGACCGGCTGCTGGAGGCCGACCGGCGCGCGCACAGGGGATCGGAACGCATTCCGCTTGCCGAAGAGGAGGTGCTGCGCTGGGCGAAGGCGGCCCGGATTGCCGATCCGGCCTATCTGGCAACTGCGCTTGCACAGTGGCGCAGCGGGCGCCCGCGATCGCTGCGCGCGCCCGAATCGCGCGCGGCCTTCGAAACGGTCGCCCCAGCGCTGGTCAAGGCCGTCGGCCGCGGCAAGGACGGGCGCAAGGGCCTCGTCCGGCTCGACCAGTTCATCGCGGCACTTCCTTCCGGAGTCCAGTTCTGGCGGCTGCTTGTCGCGCACCCCCCGCTCGGCCAGCTGCTGGCGCGGCTGATGGCCGAGACTCCGCTGATGGCCGACGCGCTGGCCGCGCGCCCCGAGCTCTTCGACTGCGTGATCGACCCGCCGCCGCCGCTGGCAAGCGTCGCCCAGGCCGAGGCGGAGCTGCGCGCGGCCGTGCGCGGAGAGGGCCTCGAGCCGCTGCTCGATGCCGCCCGGCGCTGGACGGCCGAACGCCGGTTCCGGATCGCCGTCGACATCCTCGAAGGCCGCCGCGACGTGCTGGAGGCAAGCGCGGAGCTTTCCGATCTGGCCGAAGCGGCAATCCGGGTCCTGCAGCAGGCCGTCGTCGCCGATTTCGAGGCGCAATATGGGATCGTGCCGGGCGGAGAACTGTTCGTGCTGGCCCTCGGACGGTTCGGCGGCCGGGCGCTCACGGCCCAGTCCGACCTTGATCTCGTGCTGCTGTTCACCGGCAGCCACGAAGCGACATCCGAAGGCGGGCGCGAGGCCATGGGTGCCAGCCGCTACTTCAATCGCCTGGCCCAGCGGCTGGTCGGCGCCCTGTCCGCGCCCACGGCCGCCGGCCCGCTCTATAGCGTCGACACGCGCCTGAGGCCCTCGGGCACGCAGGGCCTGCTGGCCGTCAGCCTGGAGAGCTTCGCGCGCTATCAGCGCGAGGAGGCCGAGCTTTGGGAAACGCTGGCGCTGACCCGCGCACGGCCGGTCTCGGGAAGCGCGGCAGCGCAGGCAGAGGCCGACCGGGTCCTCGATGACCTCCTTGCCCAGCCGCGCGAGGCCGAGGCCGTGCGCGGGGCAGCGATTGCCATGCGGCGCCTGATGGAAGAGCACAAGAAGCCCGCCAGCGCCTATGACGTCAAGCTGATGAAGGGCGGGCTTGTCGATCTCGAGTTCGTGGTGGCCACCCGCGGACTGGTCGCCGGCAGGCGCCTGCCGACCGGCCTCGATGATGCTGCAGCCCTCGTCGCACCCGAGCTGCGCGCGCCGCACCGGCTGTTCATGCAGGTGCTGATGGCGCTGCGCCTGATCCTGCCTGCTGCCAGGGCGGCAGCGCCGGACCGCGCCGCGACCGCCCTGCTGGCGCGAACCTGCGGCAAATCCGGCGCAGCAGCGCTCAGGGCCGATCTGGGGCTGGCAAAGGCTGCCGTGCTTCAGGCATGGGAAGACACATTCCACCAGAAGCGCTGAGGAGGATGAACATGCGCGACGTCGGCGATGCCGCCCCCGACTTCACCCTGGAAACGCCCGACGGCAAGGTGAGCCTCGGCGACTTCCGCGGCCGCAAGCTGGTGCTCTATTTCTATCCCAAGGACGACACCCCCGGCTGCACCACCGAGGCGCTCGACTTCACGGCCCTTGCCGATCGCTTTGCTGCTGCCGACACGACCGTGATCGGCGTTTCCAAGGACAGCGTGGCAAGCCACGCGCGCTTTGCCGCCAAGCACAATCTGGCCGTCCGCCTGGCAAGCGACCCCGATGGCGCCACCATCGAGGCGTTCGGATCCTGGGTGGAGAAGAGCATGTACGGCAAGAAATATATGGGGATCGACCGCTCCACCTTCCTCATCGGGCCGGACGGGAAGATCGCCGGCGTCTGGCGCAAGGTGAAGGTGAAGGGCCATGCCGAGGACGTGCTGAAGGCAGCCGAGGCCCTTTGATTGCAACCGTCCCGCAAGCCGCACGGGCTATCCTGCTTGCTCGGGAGCCCGCAGCGAAGGCAGAAGCAGCAGCCAGCGCACTTGCCGCGTGGGAGGCGGGCGCGCTTGCAACCGGCCCTGCCCTGCCGCTTCCCGATCGCCCGGCGCGGCCCGCGCGCCCCCTGCTGCTGCCGCCGGCCGCGATGCCGAAGCGGGGCCGGGCCGGAAGCCCGCGCGCCCGCTTCGCGCTCCTCCACGCGCTTGCCCACATCGAGCTCAATGCCATCGATCTGGCAGCCGATATCGCCGGCCGCTTCGGCCATGCCATGCCTGCCGCCTTCAGCGGGGACTGGCTGAAGGTCGCAGCCGAGGAGGCCGGACACTTCCTGATGCTCGAAGGGCTGCTGCAGGCGTCAGGAGGGGCATATGGCGACCTGCCGGCCCACGACGGCCTGTGGCAGGCGGCACAGGCAACGTCAGCCGACCTTCCGGCCCGCCTTGCGCTCGTGCCGCAGGTGCTGGAAGCGCGGGGCCTCGACGTGACGCCGGCGATGATCGCCCGGTTCGAAGCGTGCGGCGACACCGCGGCAGCCGCGGTGCTTTCCCGGATCTATGCCGACGAGATCGGCCATGTCGCAACGGGCAACCGCTGGTTCAGGTTCCTCGCGGACGAATCGGGAACAGACCCGGCAGAATGCTTTCGTGACTGCGTGCGTGCCCATTTCCGGGGCGGGCTGAAGCCGCCATTCAACGATTCGGCGCGCAGCAAGGCCGGTCTGCCCCCGCAGTGGTACTACCCCCTTTGCACAGCCTGCGACCCTTCTGCATGAGCTTTGACCATCAGGGTTAACATCGATCGGGGGCGCAGGTTCCCGGCCGGACAGAAGGAACCCAAGGGTCGGTGGATGCAGGATATGCGGGCGAACGCCCCGAACGGGTGGGTGGCACGGCTCAGGCAGCTGTTCCCGGAGTGGCATATTGAGGTCCGGTCGTCTGACCGGGCGCTTCAACTACGGATCGGGTCAGGGACGCAGATAATGGCACTTTCCTTCGCGGCGCTTGCTGCAAGTTTCGTCGGGCTTTCCGCAGCCTCCATGTTGTCCGACGCCGATGCGGCAGAACGCGAGGCGCGCGCGCAGATGGCGCGCATGGCAGCCCAGGTGGAAGCACTCAAGGCGGACTCGGTCGCCCTCAAGGGCCAGGTGCGGACGACAGCCGAGCGGATCGAAGCCCGCCAGAAGTTTCTCGATGCCCTGCTGACGGGCAAGGCAAGTGGCTTGGAGCTGGCAGGGCTCGTGCCCCCCGCCGGTCGTGCACGGCTCTCCGGCACCGCTGCCCAGGAGGCCGGGGTGCTCGCCCCCTTTGCAGAGCTTGAAGCGCAGCAGCTGGCACTCGTCGACAAGGCAGCAGCAACAGCCGAAACCCGCCTGCGCGATGCGCAGGCGCTCCTGCGCCGCCTCGGGCTCGACCAGTCGCGCTTTCTGGCCCAGTCGAGCGCGCGGACCGGTCTTGGGGGCCCGTTCGTGCCGGCAAGCGACAAGCTCGCCGGCGGCGAAGCGCAGGGCGCGGACCCGCGCTTTGCCGAACTCTATGTCAGCTGGCAGCGCGTCAGCCAGCTGGAAGAGGCGATCGCCGCCATCCCGACCTTCGCTCCGGCAAGCAACGCCACCTACACCTCCGGTTACGGCTTCCGCTATGATCCCTTCTCCGGTCGCGGCGCGATGCATGCCGGCATCGACATGGCCGGAGCGCATGGCGAGCCGATCCGCGCCAGCGCCAAGGGGCGGGTGGTGCGCGCCGAACGCTTCGGCGCCTATGGGCTGTGCGTGGACGTGGATCATGGCCATGGCATCCTCACCCGCTATGCGCATCTCTCGCGCATCGACGTGAAGGTGGGTGACCGGGTGAACGCAGGCGA
>JBDNCK010000041.1:0-9857 GCA_046719675.1 Sphingomonadaceae bacterium
GACCTGCATTTCGAGGCCGGCTATGTGCCCGGCTGGCATGACCCGGGCGAGTTCGCCACTGCGCTCAGGGCCGTGGGCGAGCCGATCCGCGGCCGCGCCACCGCCGAGATCTCGGTCGGCGCGCTGCTCGACGGGCTGTTTGCCATCACCCGCAGCTTCGACATGGCAACCCAGCCGCACCTGCTGCTGCTCCAGAAGACGATGGTGATGGTGGAGGGCGTGGCCTCCGGGCTCGACCCAGGCATCAACATGTGGGAGACGGCCGCGCCCTATGTGAAGCGCTGGATCCGCGATGAGCTTGGCCCCGAGGCACGGGCAGCGGATCGGGTGCAGCGCAATCTTTCCCTGCTCGGCCAGCTTCCCGGCGTTGCGCGGCGCCTTATCCGCGAGATGGGGCCCGAAAGCGCCGCCCCGCCCCAGCCGCCGCTGCCGCCGCTACCCGCCCCGGCACCGGCCCGCTGGCCGTGGCTCGTGGCAGGCATCGCGCTGGGCGCTGCGGCCATGGCACTCGTCTGAGGCCGGGCATTGGAGCTGGGCATTGGAAAAGCCAGAGGCCATCGCTAGGTCCTCGCCTGTGCTTTCGGGCAGGCGCATCCTCCTCGTCATTGGCGGCGGCATTGCCGCCTACAAGGCGCTGGAGCTCATCCGGCTGATCCGCGCGGCCGGCGGTGCCGTCACGCCGGTGCTCACGCGGGCAGCGCAGCAGTTCATCACGCCGCTGTCGGCCGCAGCCCTTGCCGAGCAGCAGGCCTATACCGAGCTGTTCGATCTCAAGGACGAGGCACAGATGGGCCATATCCGCCTGTCGCGCGAGGCGGACCTTGTCCTCGTCTGTCCGGCAACCGCCGACCTGCTGGCGAAGATGGCCGCAGGCCTTGCCGACGACCTGGCGACGACCCTGCTTCTTGCCACCGACAAGCCGGTGATGGTGGCGCCGGCCATGAATGTCCGCATGTGGGAGCATCCCGCCACAAGAGCCAATGTGGCAACGCTCGGGGCGCGCGGCGTGACGGTGGTCGAGCCCGATGTCGGCCCGATGGCCTGCGGCGAGCATGGCCCGGGGCGGCTGCCGGAGCCGACGCGCCTGCTCGGGGTTCTGGCGGAGGCGCTCGCGCGTGGCACCCGCCTTGCGGGCCGGCATGTGCTGGTGACGGCCGGCCCCACCCACGAGCCGATCGATCCCGTGCGCTATCTCGCCAACCGATCCTCCGGCCGGCAGGGCTTTGCCCTTGCCGGGAGCTTCCAGCGGCTGGGCGCGCGGGTGACCCTTGTCGCCGGGCCGGTTGCGCTGCCCACGCCGGCCGGGGTCGCGCGCGTTGACGTGGAAACCGCGCGCGAGATGGCAGCCGCCGTGGAGGCAGCGCTTCCCGCCGACATCGCCGTGATGGTCGCAGCGGTCGCCGACTGGCGGGTTGAGGCAACCCCGTCCAAGCTCAAGAAGGATGCGGGCGGCCCGCCGGCGCTCGCGCTCGTCGAGAACCCCGACATTCTTGCCGGCCTTGCGAACCGTCCCGACCGGCCCCGGGTGGTGGTGGGCTTTGCGGCCGAGACGGATTCGGTCATCCCGCATGCGCAGGAGAAGCTTGCGCGCAAGGGCTGCGACCTCATCGTGGCCAATGATGTTTCGGGCGACGTGATGGGGGGCGAGCGCAACCGCGTGCATCTGGTGTCTGCCAGCTGCGTGGAAACGCTGCCGGAAGGCACCAAGGCCGAAGTTGCCGATCGGCTGGCGCAGCATATCGCGGGGCTGCTCGATGCCTGAGGTACGCGTCACCCGCCTGCCGCATGGCGAGGGGCTGGCGCTTCCGGCCTATCAGACGGAAGGGGCGGCCGGCATGGATGTGCTGGCAGCCGAGGATATCGTGCTGCCGCCCGGCGCGCGTGCCGCAGTTGCCACCGGCCTTGCCATCGCCGTGCCGCAGGGGTTCGAGATGCAGGTGCGCGCGCGCTCGGGCTGGGCGCTGAAGGACGGGATCGCCGTGCTGAACGCGCCGGGCACCATCGATTGCGACTATCGCGGCGAAGTGAAGGTGATCCTCGCCAACCTGGGCGAGGCGCCGGTGGCGATCGCGCGCGGCATGCGCATTGCCCAGCTGGTGCTTGCCCCCGTCCTGCGGGCGACCTGGCGGGAAGTGGCGGACCTGGGCGAGACGGCGCGCGGGGGCGGCGGGTTCGGCTCGACCGGGCGGCTATGAGCTTCTCCGACGGCGAGCTCGAACGCTACGCCCGCCATATCGTGCTGAAGGAGATCGGGGGGGCAGGCCAGGCGCGCCTCAAGGCAGCGCGCGTGGCCGTGGTCGGGGCCGGCGGCCTCGGCAGCCCCTGCCTCACCTATCTCGCTGCTGCCGGAGTCGGGCAGCTGACGCTGATCGATGACGATGTCGTCAGCCTCTCCAACCTGCAGCGGCAGACGCTCTTTGCCACTGCCGACATCGGTCAGCCGAAGGTGGCAGCGGCCGCTGCCAGGCTGGCCGCCCTCAACCCGCATGTGCAGGTCCTGCCGGTGGCCGCCCGGCTCGATGAGGGCAATGCCGAGGCGCTGCTCCAGGGCCACGACCTGGTGGCAGACGGGACGGACCGGTTCGCCGCGCGCGCCTGTGTCAACCGCGCCTGCGTGGCGCTCGGGGTGCCGCTGGTGGTGGCGGCCATCGGGCCGTTCGAGGGCCAGGTCGCGCGCTTCGAGGGGCACCGGCCCGATTCGCCCTGCTGGGCCTGCTTTGCGGGTGCTGCCGAGGATCGACCGGGCGAGAGCTGCGCCGAACAGGGGGTGCTGGGGGCGCTGGCGGGGATCATCGGGGCCTTGCAGGCGCTCGAGGTGATCCGGGCGATCACGGACTTTGCGCCCCGCCCGGCGGGTGCGATGCTGCTGTTCGATGCGCTGACACTGACGGCGCGGCAGGTGAGGATCAGGAAGGATCCGGCATGTCCGGTCTGCTCCTCGTCCTGACCGAGCAGCAGGGTGAGCGCGTGGCTGCGGCCGTCGAGATGGTGGCAGCAGCAGCCGCGCTCGGCCGGCCTGTCGCCGTGCTGCTGCGCGGCGCCGCGCATGGCGCCGAGCTCGGGCTGCTGCGTGAGATGGAGGTGCCGCTCTTCGCCTGCCAGACGGCGATGGCCAAGAGCGGCGTGACGGCCGACGCGCTTCCCGCCGGCGTCGAACCCTCGGGCCTTGTTGCCCTGCTTGCTGACCGCCCCGGCTGGCAGCTGCTGCTTGCCTGACGTGCCGGGTCCGGGGCCTCATCAGGCCCTGGCCGCCGGCGGCCCGCTGCTCCGGAGAGTCTCGTTCCGCCAGGCATAGGCAGCCAGCAGCAGCGCCCCCAGCGCGCCCAGCCAGTAGGGCAGTTCCGGCACCCATTCGTAGAGCCCGATCCCGATGGCCGGCGCGAGGATGAAGCAGGCGCCGTTCACCGAGGTGACGGCGCCGGCCACGCCGCCCTGTTCGCTGCGCGCGACAGCGAGCGACGAGCCTGCGGTAAAGCCCGGGCGGGCAAAGCCGAAGCCGGCCGAGGCCAGTGCGAAGGCCAGCACCAGCACGTGGAAATCCGGCGCGACGGCAATCCCTGCGGTGCCGACGGCGGCCATCAGCGCGCCCCAGCGCATCAGCTGCGAGGGCGAGAGATCGAGCAGGCGGATGATCCCCCATTGCGCAAGCAGGGTCGCACCCGCCCCGGCCATGAAGGTGAGCGCGATGAGCTGGGTGGCCGGCATGCCGGCGCCGGGGGCCATGCGATCGATGATGAAGAAGCCGATGGCCTGGCCGGTTGCGGCCTGCAGCGAGCCTGCCGCAAAGCCATAGAGCATGAAGGGCTTGATGCGCGGGTCGGTCACCCGGATCCGGGCGCGCACGCCCGCCTCGCTGTCGGCATCGGCAGCGCGCGCGCTGGCGCCGGTTGGCATGGAGCCGATCGTCGGCATGGAGGCAGCCGCGCCGCGCCCCGTCCGGCTGGCCGGATCGTCGTCGGGAAGGCCAAGCTGGAGGGCAAGCAGCACGAAGAGGGCGATGAGCGCGAAGACGAACATCGGCCCGGACAGGCCGACAACGGGCAGGATGAAGAGTGGGGCAAGCGCCGGGCCGAGGATCGTGCCCAGCCCGAAGGCCGAGGCGAGAATCGCAAGCGCGCCGGTGCGCTCGGCCGGCGTGGTGCGGCTTGCGACATAGGCCTGGGCAGCCGGATTGGCGGCCGAGCCGAACAGGCCAAAGAGGCTGCGGGCGACGAGGAACAGGCCGAACGTGACAAGCGGGGCGAAGAGCCCCCTCAGCCCTGCAAGGATGACGGCCGCGCACAGGAGCATCGAGACGCCGAAGCCGATCACGCCCAGCTGCATCAGCCGCCTTCGGCCGCGGATGTCGGACTGGCGGGCCCAGAAGGGGGCGCTGAAGGTCCAGAACAGGGCGGAGAGCGAGAAGATGACGGCGATCCCCATGTCGGGAATGCGGATTTCCCGGCCGATGACGGGAAGCACCGACTGCATGGCGGTGTTGCCGGCAGCCGTGACGAGCAGGGCTGCAAAGACGAGCGCGAAATGCTTGGGCGGCAGGGTGGCGCGCGTCATCGCTGGCCTGCTAGGCGGGAGGCACGGCAATCGGCAAGGGAGGAAGCGATGCGCCTGTATGACAGCCTCGGCCCCAATCCGCAGATCGTGCGTACCTTCGCAGCCGAGAAGGGCATTGTGCTCGAGAAGGTGCCGGTCGACATCATGGGCGGCGAGAACCGGGGAGAGGCCTTCCGGGTGAAGAACCCGATGGGCCAGCTGCCCGCGCTCGAGCTGGCAAACGGGGTGGTCATCACCGAGGTGGTTGCCATCTGCGAGCTGCTGGAGGAGCTGCATCCGCAGCCCGCGCTCATCGGCAACACCGCGGTCGAGCGAGCGGCCACGCGGATGTGGGTGCGCCGCTTCGATCTTGGCGTGCTCGAGCCCTTCATGTTCGGTTTTCGCGCGACGGCGGGCCGCGCCTTCTTCGAGAGCCGCATGACGCTGCTGTCGGAAGGGGCGGGCCAGGAAATGCTCGCACAGATGGCGGAGAAGCTGCAGCTGTTCGACGCCCTGCTTGCGGGCCGCAGCTTCGTGTGCGGGGAGCGGTTCAGCCTTGCCGACATCACGCTCGGCTGCTTCCTGCAGTTCGGCCGGAGCGTGGGCGCCCCATTGCCGGAAGGGCTGACGTGGGTGGCTGGCTGGCTGGAGCGGCTGGAAGCCCGCGGGACATTTGCCGCCTAGGCGGGCGGGCTGGACGGCGCGGGCGACCGGGGCCTTGCCTGCCAGATGCAGGCGGCCACGATGATTGCAGCCCCGGCGAGCGTGCGCCACGACAGGCCTTCGCCGAAGAAGGCCCAGCCGAACAGCGCCGCCCAGAAGAGGGCGGTATATTCAAAGGGGGCGAGCAGCTGCGCCTGGGCCCTGGCATAGGCACGCGCGATAAACTGGAGCGCGATCGCCCCGGCAAGGCCGGCTGCCAGCACCAGCGGCCAGTCCGCCAGCACCGGCACGCGGCCGGCAGGCAGCATGAGGACGAAGGGCAGCAGGATGGCAGCGGGGATCATCGCCCCCATCAGGCTCACGAGCGACGGACCGTCCGCTTCGGCCCGGGCCCGCAGCAGGATGATCGACACGGCGTAGGAGAAGGCGGAAAGGAGGACCGCGCCCACACCGAGAAGCCGTGTGCGGCCGATGGTGGCCGGATCGGCGCCGACGGCGACCAGCACGCCGAGGAAGCCGAGGAGGGCTGCCACCAGGCTCCGCGCTTCCATGCGTTCCTTGAGGAAGAGGGCGGCCATCGGGGGGATGAGGAGCGGGGCAATGAAGGCGAAGGTCACCGCCTCGGCAAGCGGCAGGATGGTGAGCGACCAGAAGAACAGGAAGGCGGCCGCCGCGATGAATGCGCCGCGCAGCAGGTGCGGCGGCCACATGTCGCGGCGAATGGGGGGTGCGCCCTCGCGCAACCAGAAGGGCAGGATGAACAGGATGGCGGCAACATAGCGCCAGAAGGTGGCCGAGACGGCCGGATAGGCGGCAACCAGCGCCTTCATGATCGCGTCCATGGCGCAGAAGAAGGCAATGCCCACGCAATAGACGAGGATCGGTCCCGGATGTGAGGCGCCCCGCATGACGGGGGTGTGCGTCGCGGCAATCGCGGCCGATTGCAAGAAGCCGGGATAGCGGATTAAGGGGGTCCGCTTTCCCCAGGGGTCGCGCTGGGGACAAGGGGCACAAGGAGAGAATATATGGCCAAGCTTCTGGGCAATCTCTGGTATGCGGTCGGGCTGGGCACCCTGCTGTTCGCTGTCGTCGCCTTCGGCTTCCACGGCGACAATGCCAACTGGCTCAACGGCTTCTTCCGCTTCCTCCACGTGCTGGTGGGCATCATGTGGATCGGGTTGCTCTACTATTTCAACTTCGTGCAGATCCCGACCATGCCGAAGGTGCCGGCCGAGCTGAAACCCGGAGTGACCAAGTATATCGCGCCCGAGGCGCTCTTCTGGTTCCGCTGGGCGGCGCTGGCAACCGTCGTGACCGGCATTATCATCGCGCTCATCAACAATTACCTCGTCGAGGCGCTAACCCTCCAGTCGCCGTTCCGGGTCATCGGCCTTGGCATGTGGCTGGCCCTCATCATGGCCTTCAATGTCTGGTTCGTGATCTGGCCCAACCAGAAGAAGGCGCTCGGCATCGTCGAGGCGGATGCCGACACCAAGGCGAAGGCGGCGACGACGGCGATGATCTTCAGCCGCACCAACACCTTTCTTTCGATCCCGATGCTCTACTGCATGGTGACGCAAGGAGCGCTGGGTGGCGTCTGAGCCGTTACGCGGGCGCTGCTATTCCACGTAGGCAGCGCTCGTCTTCGCCCGGACCTCGTCCGCGGTCACCCCCGGGGCCAGCTCCACCAGCCGGAAGGGGCTGCCCCTGCGGTCGGGCCGCTCGAACACGGCGAGATCGGTGATGATCTTGTCCACGCAGTTGGTGCCGGTGAGCGGCAGGGTGCAGGAGTCCACGAACTTCGGCTGGCCGGCCTTGTCGACATGCTCCATGAGGACGACGATGCGCGGCGTGCCGGCGACGAGGTCCATCGCCCCGCCCATACCCTTGACCATTCTGCCCGGCACCATCCAGTTCGCCAGATCGCCATTCCCGGCCACCTGCATGGCGCCCAGGATGGAAAGATCCATGTGGCCGCCCCGGATCATCGCAAAGCTTTCGGCAGACGAGAAATAGCTGGTGCGCCTGAGCTCGGTCACGGTCTGCTTGCCGGCGTTGATGAGGTCGGGATCCTCCTCGCCCTCATAGGGGAAGGGACCCATGCCGAGCATGCCGTTTTCCGACTGCAGCGTGATGTCGACGTCGGCCGGCACATGGTTGGCAACGAGCGTCGGCATGCCAATCCCGAGGTTGACATAAAAGCCGTCCTTGAGTTCGCCGGCCGCAACGGCGGCCATTTCGTCACGGGTCCATGGCATGAGTCACCTCCGGGGGATGGATGGCGGAAAGGGTGTCGAGGGCAAGGGGTGGGTCGTTCCAGCGCCCGTAGACGGGATTGGGAATGAGGAACCAGCGCGTGCCCCAGAGATGGCCGAAGGCCTCGCGGGCAAGGCGCAGCCGCTCGGCGGGCGGACGGCGCTCGCCTGTCGGGTCGAAATCGATGGCATCGACAAAGTCGCCGGCCTGGTCGCCGGCCTGCGCCAGCACGCAGAAGCGCTGGCCGATCAGCGCCCGGCGATCATGCTTGCGCGCGCCGCCTGGCGCATCGCCTTCGAGCCACAGCGTCTCGCGATGCGTCGCCTCTCCGAGGCCGATGCGCTCCAGCATGGCGGCCGTGGCCGCGGCATTGGCGGCGGACCGGTTGGAGTTGAACACGGGCGTGATTCCCAGCGCGCGCAGCCGCCGCACGGCCTCGAGCGCCCCGGGCGCCGGCACCGGGTCGCCGTTGCGTTCCCACGTCTGCCAGGCTGCGGGATCATAGGGCGCGCCGGTGCGGGCTGCCTTCACCTGGAACCCCATGTTCCAGATGAGGGTCTCGTCGAGATCGAAGACGACGGCGGGGCGATGGTGGGTCTCGTCGCAGCTGCGCATCACCGGCAGGCCGTCTTCCATCCGCTCGACGAGCGCACTTTCGAAGCCCGAGCCGAAGTAGAGCATGCCGAGATTGGCCTCTGCCTGATCGACGAGCGCGCGGAAGCTCGTCTCGGCAAGCATCGCCGCCTCGGCGGTGCCATAGAGCCAGGTGGTGGCATGAAGTCCGGGCGAGGGCGCGCGCCCCTGTGGCGACGCGCAGGCGGCCGCCAGCAGCGCGAGCGACAGCGCCAGGCCGCGCATCAGGCCGCCTCGCGCTTCCTGACCGTGCGCTGCTCGATGCGCTTCTCGAACCGGCCCTCGAACAGCCGCTGCACATAGACGGACGGCGTGTGGATGCAGTCGGGATCGAGCTCGCCGCGGCCGACAATCTCTTCCACTTCGGCAACCGTCACCTTGCCCGCGGTTGCTGCCATCGGGTTGAAGTTGCGCGCCGTCTTGCGGAAGACGAGATTGCCATATGGGTCGGCGCGCCAGGCCTTGACGATCGCAAGATCGGCGCGGATGCCGCGCTCGAGGATATAGGTCTCGCCGTCGAACGCCTTGTGCTCCTTGCCTTCGGCAACCAGCGTTCCCACCCCAGTCTTCGTGTAGAAGCCCGGAATCCCGGCGCCGCCGGCCCGCATCCGCTCGGCAAGCGTGCCCTGCGGGCAGAACTCCAGCTCCAGCTCGCCCGCCAGATACTGGCGCTCGAACTCCTTGTTCTCGCCGACATAGGAGGCGATCATCTTGCGGACCTGCCGGCTCTCGAGAAGCAGGCCGAGGCCAAAGCCATCCACCCCGGCATTGTTGGAGACGATGGTGAGGTCCTTCACGCCGGATTCGCGGATGGCAGCGATGCAGTTTTCCGGGATGCCACAAAGCCCGAAACCTCCGGCGACGATCGTCATGCCGTCGAACAGCAGGCCGTCGAGCGCGGCTCCTGCATCCTCATAGATCTTGTTGGCCATCTGGTGCCGCCCCTTTGCGCTGAACTCGCCCTGCCGGCTGCCCGGCCTTTCCGGCTCCTCTAGCCGCAAGTCTTGCGCCTTGTCATGCCCCGGACCATGGCGCGCGCATGCCGGAACCGCTCTATCTTGCCCGCCACGCCGAGACTGTCTTCAACCGCGCCGGTCGCATGCAGGGAAATGTGGCGCCAACCCCGCTCACGCGGGCCGGGCTCGCCCAGGCCGAAGCGATGGGCGAGGCCCTGGCGCGCCACTTCCGGGAAACCGGCGAGCCGATGCCGGGGCTCTGGTCGTCGCCGGCGCCGCGCGCGCTGCAGACGGCAGCCATCGTCGCCGAGCATCTGGGCATCGACTATTTCGCGATCCGGCAGGATGCACGGCTACGCGAAATCGAAGTCGGCGCCTGGACCGGCCGGCTCTATGCCGAGATCGTGGCCGAGGAAGGCCCGATCCTCGAACCCGAGCACCGTCTCTTCCGCATGCCGATTCCCGGCGGTGAACATTATGCCGACATCGCAGCCCGCCTTGCCGACTGGCTGGCCGACGCGGGCACCAGGCCGGCGCTCGTCATCAGTCACGGGATGACCGCGCGCGTGCTCCGCGGCCTGCTGGCCGGCGGCAGGACCTACAGCGGCGTTCCCATCGCAGCGGACGTTCCACAGGGGAGCGTGGTCCGGATTGCCGGCACGCACGAAGAGCTCCTGGTCCGGGGCGACGGTCAGACGGGTGCGCGTGGGGCCTGAGGCGCGGCCGGCGAGACTGTCGGAAATTCTTACAGAAGAGACACATGCTTAAATCGCATTAACCATGTAACGGCTTCATCCCTCGAAGGAACAGGAAATGACA
>JBDNCK010000042.1:0-9768 GCA_046719675.1 Sphingomonadaceae bacterium
CGACGTGCGGTCGGTGAGCGGGGAGAGGAAGACGATCGCAGCCGTGAAGGCGACGGCAAGGAGCGCACCGGCGGCAAGCGCGGCGAAACTCTTGCGGACTTCCGCCCAGTCGAAGACGGCAATGGCAAAGCCAAGGCCGATGATGGGGCCCATGAGCGGCGAGACGAGCATGGCGCCGATGATGACGGCCGGCGAGCCGAGCAGCAGGCCGAGGATCGCGATGCCGGCCGACATCAGCACCATGAAGGCATAGCGGTGGCTCCAGCCGGCCTCGCCCTCCACGCGGGCAAGGATCCTGGGATGATCGATTTCCGCCAGCACTTCCGGGCGACGCAGCGCCCGGAAGACCCGGTCTGTCGCGCGCTGGAGCTGGGCTGCCAGCGAATTGGCCGGCTGCGGTGTCAGCGTGTCAGGCGCGGGATGTTCATTCATGGGCGGCTGCGGTCCAGAAGATCGTCGGTCACCTGCATGGTGAAGACGGGGGCGTTGCCCGGCGGGGTTTCTGCAATCGCGTCCACGAAGGCAGCGCGAGTTGCAGGCTCGTCATAGACCATCTTGGCGTCGAAGGCGCGTTGCCAGGTTTCCTCGTCAGGCCATTCGGCATAGCCGACGAAGCGGCCGTCGCGATCCTGGTGGAGGCGTGAGCCGAGCGAGCCATAGCGTTCGCGGATCAGCTCGGTGCCACGGCGCCAGGCGGCGCGGAACTGGTCTTCCTTGCCCGGCTTCACGCGCCACCAATAGACTGCGACGAACATCCCGGCTCCCCTCGCATCCATGGGGGCGAGCATAGTTGGCAACCGGGCGCACGTCATCCATGCGGAGGACAGGCGGGCGCTGGCCTGCCCGGGGCCGTTCGGTGCACTGGAATTCCGGCTGATCATGCGGGGGAGGCGCGGGGAACCATGAAGGAGGCGGATGCGCTGATTGCAAGGCTGGGGCTGATGCCGCACCCGGAAGGCGGCCATTATCGCGAAACCTGGCGATCGCCGGCGGCTGCGGATACGCGGGCGGCGATGACGGGAATCCTGTTCCTGCTTCGGAACGGCGAGCGGTCGCACTGGCACCGGGTGGATGCGGACGAGGCCTGGGCCTGGCATGCGGGCGCGCCGCTCCTGCTGCGGATGGCGCCGGAACGGGCGGGGCCAGTTTCCGAAGTGGTGCTTGGCGGGAAGGTGCTGGCGGGGGAAACCGTCCATGCGGTCGTGCCTGCCGGTCACTGGCAGACAGCCGAGGCACGGGATGGCTGGGCGCTCGTTTCCTGTTTCGTTGCCCCCGGCTTCCAGTTCGAAGGGTTCGAACTGGCACCCGATGGATGGGAGCCGGCTGGTTAGGCGAGGCTTTCCAGCCGGCGCCTGGCGGCGCTGCCGACGAGACCGAAGCCCGCAATCAGCAACACCCAGGTCCCCGGCTCGGGGATGGGCATGATCTGGCCACGGATTTCACCCGGCGGGAACTGTTGCGTGTGCAGATTGAAATAGGCGAGCTCGTTCTTGAACGCGTCGAGCAGCGCCATCCGCGCGCCGGCTACGGTGCCCCCACCAAAATTGTTGAGGAACGCCGCGCGGTAGGTGGAAGCCGCATTCAGGTCGAACTGGCGGGAGAAGCTTCCCGAGAGCGTCTGCGGCAGCGGGATCATGTCGAGATCGACTGCGATGCCGACATTGACGCCACTCGGTGCGCAGCAGTGGATATGGGCAATCGTGAGCGGGGACGTCAGATCCTGGTAGGTGATGTGGACGTAAAGCCAGTCACCGACAATCTGCGCCACGCCAGTACCGGTTGCCGACGTTACGACGGGCGGCACCTCCTGAAGACCGTCGAGGGTGGCAACAAAACGGGCGGCTTCTGCGGAAACGCCGAACATCAGCGCCAACGGCAGCACGAGCAATTTCTGCATGGTGACCCTCCTTCTCCGGGAGGAGACTTACCATGCTTTCATGACAAGTGCACGTCGCGTCCGGCCAGAGTTCAGCCCCGTTTCCCGGATGCCAGGTAAATCTCTCCTCCCATCTCACGGAATTCGCGTGATTTTTGGGCCATGCCTTCTGCGGCTGCCAGCATCTCTCCGGCGTTCAGCTTCGCGGCATAATCGCGCACGTCCTGCGTGATCTTCATCGAGCAGAACTTCGGCCCGCACATGGAGCAGAAATGCGCGACCTTGGCGCCTTCGGCCGGCAGCGTCTGGTCATGATAGGCCTCCGCCGTCTCGGGATCGAGGCTGAGGTTGAACTGGTCGCGCCAGCGGAACTCGAAGCGGGCCTTCGACAGCGCGTCGTCCCGCAGTTGCGCGGCCGGGTGCCCCTTGGCAAGGTCGGCGGCGTGGGCCGCGAGCTTGTAGGTGATGACGCCGACCTTCACGTCATCGCGGTCAGGCAGGCCCAGATGCTCCTTGGGCGTCACATAGCAGAGCATCGCAGTCCCGAACCAGCCGATCATGGCAGCACCAATGCCGCTGGTGATATGGTCATAGCCCGGCGCGATGTCGGTGGTAAGCGGCCCCAGCGTGTAGAAGGGCGCCTCGCCGCAGAGTTCGAGCTGCTTGTCCATGTTCGCCTTGATCTTGTGCATGGGCACATGGCCGGGGCCCTCGATCATCACCTGGCAGTCCATCTCCCAGGCAATCCGCGTCAGCTCGCCCAGCGTTTCCAGCTCGGCGAACTGCGCGCGGTCGTTCGCATCGGCGATCGAACCCGGGCGCAGGCCGTCGCCAAGGCTGAAGGAAACGTCGTAAGCCCTCATGATTTCGCAGATTTCCCGGAAATGGGTATAGAGGAAGCTCTCCTTGTGGTGGGCGAGGCACCATTTCGCCATGATCGAGCCGCCGCGGCTGACAATGCCCGTCACCCGGTTGGCGGTGAGGTGGATATAGGGCAGCCGCACGCCGGCATGGATGGTGAAATAGTCCACCCCCTGTTCGGCCTGTTCGATGAGCGTGTCGCGGAAGATGTCCCAGCTGAGATCCTCGGCGACGCCGCCCACCTTCTCGAGCGCCTGGTAGATGGGGACGGTGCCGATGGGGACGGGACTGTTGCGGATGATCCATTCCCGGGTGTCGTGGATGTTCCGGCCCGTGGAGAGATCCATGACGGTATCAGCCCCCCAGCGCACGGCCCAGACCATCTTGTCCACTTCCTCCGCAATGGAGGAGGCGACAGCCGAGTTCCCGATATTGGCGTTGATCTTGACGAGGAAGTTGCGCCCGATTGCCATCGGTTCGAGCTCGGGGTGATTGATGTTGGCCGGGATGATGGCGCGGCCGCGGGCGACTTCGTCGCGGACGAACTCGGGCGTGACATGGTCGGGGATGGCGGCGCCGAAGCTCTCGCCGTCCCGCGCGCGCTCGAGGGCGGCTTCGCGGCCGAGATTCTCGCGGATGGCAACGAACTCCATCTCGGGCGTGATGATGCCGGCCCGCGCATAGGCCATCTGCGTGACCGCGCCGGATTTCGCGCGCCGCGGCCGCAGGTTGGGGGAAGGGAAGGGGAGCACTTCGCGCTTTGCCCCACGCGCGAGGCCATTGTCTTCCGGCTTCACCTGGCGGCCGTCGTAGCGTTCGGTGTCGCCGCGGGCGTCGATCCAGGAGTCGCGCAGGGGCGCAAGGCCGGCATGGATGTCGATGAGGGCATCCGGATCGGAGTAGGGGCCGGACGTATCGTAGACGCGCACCGGCGCCTCGCCGCCGGAAAGCGCAATCTCCCGCAGCGGCACTCGGATGTCGGGGAACAGGCGGCCCGGCACATACACCTTACAAGACGCCGGCAGCGGGCCGGTGGTGACACCGATTTCGGTTCGGGCAGGGCGGTCGGCCATCAGGACACTCCTCCAGGGGCAGGCGCGCGACCGACGGCAAGGTTTCCCTCCCTCCGCCGGCGCTAACCGGATCAGGTTCGGCGGGTCGCAAGGCTGGCCCTTGCCTCTCAGCCGCGCATCGAGGCGGCTCCCCGGGGACAATTCGGCATCCTAGGCCTGCCGGCACGCCGACGCAAGCACTTGCCCGGCTGCACGCGCCCTGCCACGAGCGCTCCGATGATCGGGCAGGAGGCACAGCGTGCAGCCTTCGGGCAGGCAGCATCGGCCGGGCGGCTGCACCATGCCTGGCTGCTGGCCGGCCAGAGGGGCATGGGCAAGCGCGGCTTTGCCGACTGGGCCGCGCAGCTGTTGCTGGGCGAGGATGCGGCCGCGCTCATCAGGGCGGGAAGCCATCCGGATCTGCGGGTGCTGGAACCCGACCTTGAGGGGCGCGCAACCCGGACCATCGCAGTCGAGGATGTCCGCGCGCTGGCACCCATGCTGCGCGGCCATCCGGCCATGGGCCAGCGGCGCGTGGTGATCCTCGATGCAGCAGACGATCTGAACCGTCAGGCAGCCAACGCGCTCTTGAAGCTTCTGGAGGAACCCGGGCCTGGCACATGTTTCCTGCTGGTGAGCCACGCGCCGGGGCGGCTTCTGCCCACGATCCGCTCGCGCTGCCGGACCTTGCGGTTCCCGCCGCTGGCAGACGCGACGATCGATCGGCTGCTGGCCGGCGAGCAGCAGGACATGCCGGAAGAGCGGCGCAAGACCCTCGTGCGGCTGGCGCGCGGCAGTCCGGGCGAGGCGCTGCGGCTGGCGCAGGGACCGGCCGTCGCACTTCTGGATGCGCTGGCCGCGCAACACCCTGAGCGCCTGGCGCAGGGGCTGCAGGCCGCCGCCCAGGCCGAGCAGTTCCAGCTGCTGTGCGATCTGGCCCCCAGGCTGCTTGCGGATGCAGCGCGACAGGCGCCCAGCCCGGCGCTCGTCGAGCTGCAGGCAGAGATGGCCTCCCTTGCCGCCTCGGCCGTGCCGCTGGCGCTCGACCGTGCGCCGGTTGCCTTCACGCTTGCCCGTGCGCTTGCAACGGCCCGGAGCGCGACATGAGCTATTTCGTCACGACCGCCATCAACTATCCCAATGGGCGGCCGCATATCGGCCATGCCTATGAGGCCGTGGCAACCGACTGGCTGGCGCGCTTTGCCCGGCTCGACGGCCGGACGACCTTCTTCCTGACCGGCACTGACGAGCATGGGCTGAAGATCGCGCAGGCCGCGCGCGCCGCCGGAGTTTCTCCACAGGCCTTCGTGGACGAGATGGTATGTCATTTCCAGAAGATGGGCGAGGATCTTCACATCTCGCCTGACCGATTCATCCGCACGACGGATGCCGACCACAAGGCCACTGCGCAGGCGCTGTGGCAGCGGATGGCAGACGCGGGGGATCTTTATCTCGGCCGCTATGCTGGCTGGTATTCGGTGCGCGACGAGGCCTTCTGGGACGAGGAGGACACCATCCTCGCAGACGACGGCACCCGCCTGGCCCCCACCGGCACCCAGGTGGAGTGGACGGTCGAGGAAAGCTGGTTCTTCCGCCTGTCGCGCTTTCAGGAGCCGCTGCTCGCGCTTTATGCCCGCCAGCCCGACTTCGTGCAGCCAGCCAATCGCATGAACGAGATGCGGGCGTTCGTTGAGAGGGGATTGAAGGATCTCTCGGTCAGCCGGACGAGCTTCGACTGGGGCGTGCCGGTGCCGGGCTCGCCGGGCCATGTGATGTATGTGTGGGTGGATGCGCTTGCCAATTATCTGACGCCCACCGGCTTTCCGGACCGGGAGGGCGCTGCTTCCTGGCCGGCCGACCTGCATGTGATCGGCAAGGATGTGGTGCGCTTTCATGCCGTCTACTGGCCGGCCTTCCTGATGTCGGCAGGACTGGCGCTGCCGCGGCGCGTGTTCGGGCACGGGTTCATCCTGAACCGCGGGGAGAAGATGTCGAAGTCGGCCGGCAACATCGTGGAGCCGGGTGCGCTGGCCGCACATTATGGCGTGGACACGTTCCGCTATTTCCTGCTGCGCGCAATCGCCTTCGGGCAGGACGGCGAGTGGAGCCACGAGGCGATCGCGCGGCGCGCAAACGCGGAACTTGCCAATGATCTGGGCAATCTGGCGCAGCGGACCCTGAGCATGATTGCGCGCAACTGCGGCGGTGCGGTCCCCGATCCGGCTGCCGGAGATGCGGCAGACCGGGCGCTGCTGGCTGGCACGGACGGCCTTCTTGACCGCTGCCGCGAGGCGCATGCCGCCGTGCGGCCCGACCTTGCGCTCGATGCCATCTTCGAGGCCGTGGCAGCGGCCAACCTGCACCTGACCCGGGCAGCCCCCTGGGCCCTGCGCAAGACGGAACCGGCCCGGGCTGACGCGGTGCTGTGGCATGCAGCCGAAGTCATTCGCCGTGTCGCGCTGCTGCTGCAGCCGGCGATGCCGGAGCGGGCAGGGCGGCTGCTCGACCTGCTGGGCGTGGGCCCGCAGGCGCGCAGCTTCGCTTCCTTTGGCGAGATGTTGCCGCCGGGGGTGGCGCTGCCACCGCCCGAGCCGCTGTTTCCCCGGGTGGAGCCGCTGGCGCCGCCTAGCGCATGAGCAGCCAGGCCGTGTAGCCGACATAGGCCGCAAGCAGCAGGGCGCCCTCGAGCCGGCTCACGCTGCGGTCGAGCGCGAAGAGAAAGAGGGCGATCGCCGAGCCGAGCATCACGAACAGGTCGATGCCCAGCATGTCCGGCGGGAAGGCGGTGGGCACGATGAGCCCGGTCGCCCCTCCGATCCCGAGGATGTTGTAGATGTTCGATCCGAGCACATTACCCACTGCGATGTCGGACTGTTTCCTGAGCGCGGCAATCACCGACGTCACCAGTTCAGGAAGCGACGTGCCCACGGCAACGATGGTAAGCCCGATCACGCTTTCCGACATGCCGAGCACGCGCGCGAGCGTGATGGCGGAGTCGACGAGCAGCTTGCCGCCGATGATGATGAGGAAAAGCCCGGCAAGCGCTGCCAGGATCGGCGCCATCCAGCCCCAGAGGCCCGAGCGGGGCGCGCGGACGACACCCGGATCAACGGAGGCCAGCGCTTCTGCCTTGTCGAAGCCCGCGGTATGTCCTTCCGGTTCTGCGCCAAGGGTCAGACGTTCCTGCCGATAGGCATAGGCCATGTAGCCGACGAGCCCGGCCAGGAAGAGCACGCCCGAAAGGCGCGAGAGACCCACGGTGTAGCCGACCACCAGGAACATGACCGACATTGCGATCATGTATCCGCCATCGCGCCACAACGCGCGCGCCGAGACCCGCAACGGCAGCAGCAGCGCAGCGGTGCCCACGATGAGAAGGATGTTGGCGATGTTCGAGCCGACGATGTTGCCAACGGCGATCCCGGGCGCGCCGATCAGCGAGGCATTGACGGAGGTCACCAGCTCCGGCGTGGAGGTTCCGAATCCCACGAGCGTCAGCCCGATGATGAGCGGCGAGACCCCGAGCTTTTCTGCCACCTGCACGCTGCCGCGCACCAGGAGTTCGCCGCCGAGGATCAGCAGCACGAGGCCCCCGGCAAGCATGAGAAGGGTGAGCAGCATGGCAGGCGGGCCATCGCATGACCGCAGGGCAGGGGGAAGGCAAGGGTCGCATTGATTTCAGGCCATGTCGCGGCCACATGGCCGACCATGCTGATCGACAGCCATTGCCACTTGAATTATCCGGGCCTGGTCGAGGACGAGGGCGGGGTTCTGGCGCGCGCGCGTGGCGCAGGCGTTTCGGCAATGATCTCCATTTCCACCCGCGAAGCCGAGTGGGAGGCCGTGATTGCAGGCGCCGAGCGGCACGCGGACGTTTTTGCAACGGTCGGCATCCACCCGCATGAGGCGGACCAGCACCCCGGGACGGACACGGCACGGCTGGTGGCAGCCGCCGACCATCCGCGGGTCGTGGGGATCGGCGAGACCGGGCTCGATTTCTATTACGACCGGTCCGACCGGCAGCGGCAGGAGGCAAGCTTTCGCGCGCATTGTCGTGCGGCGCGTGCAACCGGGCTGCCGCTGGTCGTGCACAGCCGGGATGCGGAAGCCGCGACGATCCGCGTGCTCACCGAAGAGCTGGGGGAAGGGCGGTTTCCCTTCCTTATCCATTGCTTCACCGGCACGCAGTGGCTGGCGGACGAGGCGCTGCGGCTTGGGGGATATGTGTCGCTTTCCGGAATCGTGACCTTTCGCAACGCGAAGGCGCTGCAGGAGGTGGCGAAGACCATCCCGGAGGAGCGGCTGCTGGTGGAAACGGATGCGCCCTTCCTGGCGCCGGTGCCGGTGCGCGGGCAGACCTGCGAGCCGGCCTTCGTGCGGCATACGGCGCAGTTTCTGGCGGATCTGCGCGGCGTGCCGCTTGCGAGCCTGGCGCAGGCGACGGCTGCGAACACGCGCGCGCTGTTTTCCCGCATGGGCTGCTGATGCGGGTCACCATGCTGGGATCGGGCACCTCTTCCGGCGTGCCCCGCATCGGCGGCAACTGGGGCCTGTGCGATCCTGCCAACCCGCGCAACCGGCGGCGGCGCGTGTCCATCCTGGTGGAGGCAGGGGATGCGCGTGTGCTGGTGGATACCAGCCCCGATCTTCGCGAGCAGCTGCTCGATGCCGGCATCGCCAGCCTGTCGGCGGTCTTCTACAGCCATGATCACGCCGACCATGCGCATGGCATCGATGATCTGCGGGGTGTGTTCCACAACCAGGGGCGGCGCGTGCCCTGCTATATGGATTCCGTGACATACCAGACACTTGCAAGGCGATTCGATTATGTGTTCGAAGGCCATGGCGACTATCCGGCAATCGCCGAGGCGCGTGCGATGGGGGCCGAGCACCGGTTCGGGGAGCTTGTGGTGCGGCCCTTTGCGCAGGAGCATGGGCCGGTGACCAGCCGGGGGTTCCGGTTCGAACATGCCGGCAGGGCCGTGGCCTATTCCACGGATGTGTCAGGGTTTCCGGACGAGAGCTGGCCATTGCTGGCGGGGCTTGACCTGTGGATCGTGGATGCGCTGCGGCGCGAGCCGCATCCCACGCACACGCATCTGGCGCGCACGCTCGGGTGGATCGCGCGCGTGGAGCCGCGCGAGGCGTGGCTCACGCACATGGACCAGTCGATGGACCATGACACCCTGCTTGCCGAGCTTCCGGCCGGTGTGACACCGGGCTATGACGGGCGGGTCTGGGAGGCTTGATGCTGTTCTCGCTTGTCTATTTGCTGCTGGTGCTGCTGCTGGTGCTGGCGCTCAACCGCGGGTTCTTCACGCAGCTGGGACTTGGGCGCACGGTACAGCTGCTTCTGGTGTGGGGCTGCATCTTCGCTGGCGGGGTGGTTCTGGTGCGGCTTCTCGGGATCTCCTGACATTTGACATAATATAGATTATCAGACTTGTGGGACACTGGGGGTCAGACGACGACCCCGAGCATGACCCCGGTCGAGACCCCCGCCCCCAGCAGCAGCGACATGGTGGCGTTGCGTGCCGCGCGTCTGGAAGGCTCGAGCTGTCCGTGGCTGCGCACGGAAACGGAAGCCAGCCGCTGCTGGCTGGCGAGCGACGTCATGCCGGCAAACAGGAACAGGGCCGCTGCTATCCAGATGCCCTGCTTCGTCGGCAGCTCCGCAAGGATCGTCCCGAGGAAGGTCAGGATGCCCCCAAGCGAGACCAGGGAGAGCGTGGTCAGGTGCCGGAGCAAGCCCAGCAGTTGCTCTTTCAGGCGATCGAGCTCATCCATTGGCGCGTCCATTCACCGGTCTGCCCCCTCCCCCTGCCCATCCGGAGGCTAGCGGATCGGCAGGGAATGTCACGCCGGAAGACGCGCGGCTGGCACTTCGCGCCGCCCCGCCCTATTTGCCGTCAGGTGCAGGACCATTCGCTGATCACGACCCTTGTTGCTGCGACGGTCCTTGCCTTTCTCCTGGGGTTC
>JBDNCK010000043.1:0-9700 GCA_046719675.1 Sphingomonadaceae bacterium
CCGCCGCGCCACGCTGGATCGCTTCGCCTCCCCGCGCGAGCCCTTTGGCGCCGACATGCTGAAGGCGCTGGCCGCCACGCCGACCCTCATCCTCTGGGGCGAGGAGGATCGGCTGTTCCCGCCCGAGGCCGCGCGCTGGTTCCACGCGGCCATGCCGCACGCCGAACTGCACATCTATCCCGGGGTCGGCCACATCCCGCAGGAGGAAGCGCCCGACGAGACCGCAGCCGATGTTCGCGCCTTCCTGTTGCGCTACAAGCCGACCAGGGAGCCGGTCACCGAACTTCAGACCTCCGCCTGACCTGCTTCCTCCATCGCTGCCAGCCGCGCGCGCGCAACGGCCTCCAGCCGCCCCGCGGCGATGGCTGCGCGCAGGGAGGCCATCAGCTCCTGATAGTGCCAGAGATTGTGCTCGGTCAGCAGCATCGGCCCCAGGATCTCGCCGGCCTTGAACAGATGATGGAGATAGGCGCGCGAGAAGCGCGCGCACACCGGGCAGGGGCAGGTGGGGTCAATCGGCTCCATGTCCTCGGCATAACGGGCATTGCGCAGGTTGCGCGTGCCTTGCCGCGTGAAGGCCTGCGCGGTGCGGCCCGACCGTGTCGGCAGCACGCAGTCGAACATGTCCACCCCGCGCAGCACGGCGCCGATGATGTCGGCGGGCTTCCCCACCCCCATAAGATAGCGCGGCTTGTCGGCCGGAAGCATGTCGGGGGCCGTGTCCAGCACGGCAAACATCGCCTCCTGACCTTCGCCCACGGCCAGCCCGCCGATGGCATAGCCCTCGAAGCCGATCTCGATCAGCTGCTCGGCGGACTCGCGGCGAAGATCGGCAAACAGGGCGCCCTGCTGGATTCCGAACAGCGCTGAGTCACCCGGGTCCGCGAGGAAAGCCTCGCGCGAGCGCTTCGCCCAGCGCATCGAAAGCCGCATCGAGGACGCAGCTTCATCGTGCGTGGCGGGATGCTTCGTGCATTCGTCGAAGGCCATGAGGATATCCGCCCCGAGCAGCCGCTGGATCGCAATCGAACGTTCCGGCGTCACCATGTGGCGCGAGCCGTCGAGGTGCGACTGGAAGGCAACCCCTTCCTCCGACAGCTTCGCGAGACTGCCAAGGCTCATCACCTGGAACCCCCCCGAGTCGGTCAGGATCGGATGCGGCCAGTCCATGAAGCGGTGAAGCCCGCCCAGGCGCGCCATGCGCTCGGCGCCAGGCCGCAGCATCAGATGATAGGTGTTGCCAAGGATGATGTCGGCACCCGACGCCCGGACATCGGCCGGCTTCATCGCCTTGACGGTTGCCGCCGTTCCCACCGGCATGAAGGCCGGCGTGCGGATGGATCCCCTTGGCGTCTCCAGGATGCCGGTACGCGCCCGCCCGTCGGTGGCGCTGATTGCAAGGCGGAATTCAGCCATGGGGCAGCAGCAGCGAGGAATCGCCGTAGGAATAGAAGCGATAGCCCGCCGCGATGGCATGGGCATAGGCTGCGCGCATGCGGTCGAGGCCCATCAGCGCCGAGACCAGCATGAACAGGGTCGACCTCGGCAGGTGAAAGTTCGTCATCAGCCCGTCGATGCTCCCAAACCGGTAGCCGGGCGTGATGAAGATGTCGGTGGTGCCCTCGAAGGGCTGCAGCCCCGAGGCCTCGAGGAGGCGCAGCGATGTGGTGCCCACGGCGATGATGCGCCGGCCTTCCGCGCGGGCCGCGCGCAGCCGCGCTGCGACATCGGCGGGCACACGGCCCCATTCGGCATGCATCCGGTGGTCGGCCGTGTCTTCGGCCTTGACAGGCAGAAAGGTCCCGGCGCCGACATGCAGGGTCAGTGTCTCGCGCGTGATCCCGGCCAGATCGAGCGCTGCCAGCAGCGCCGGCGTGAAGTGCAGGCCCGCGGTTGGCGCTGCAACCGAGCCATCCTGCTGCGCATAGACCGTCTGGTAGTCGCTGCGATCGCGTTCATCGATGGCCCGGCGCCGCGCGATATAGGGCGGAAGCGGCATGGTGCCGGCCTGTTCGAGCGCTGCGTCGAGCGGCAGCTCGCTTTCGAACCGCCAGTGAACCTCGCCGCCGTCCTGCCTGGCAAGCACCACCCCGCAAAGATCTTGTCCGAACATCACGCGGTCCCCGGCCTTCAGCCTGCGGGCATTGCGGACAAAGGCCAGCCACTCCGCCGGTCCCAGCCGCAGGTGCAGCGTCACGTCGATGGCCGCTGCGCCCTTGCGCCCGGCCAGCTGGGCCGGGATGACACGCGTATCGTTGAAGACCAGCACGTCACCGGCGCGGAGCAGCGCTGGCAAATCGCGCACGACGTGATCGGAAAACCCGGACGGCGTTACCCGCAGCAGGCGCGCGGAATCGCGTGGCGCGGCAGGGCGGAGCGCGATCCTGTCTTCCGGGAGATGGAAGTCGAAGGCGTCGACCCGCATGGGGCCGGTCAGGGCCTGGGCGGCGTCGGCAGCGGTGGCAGCTCCGGCAGCACGGCCGCGTCCGGCCGCGGCCTGGCGGCCGCGAAGGCCGGCGGCGGCTTGTTGTCTGCGGCAATCGACGCCTGCAGGATCCGCGCAGGCTCGCGCGGCGGCTCGCCGCGCGGAATCGCGTCCACCCATTCCATGCCCGATATCACCCGGCCGAACACCGTATACTGCCGGTCGAGCCGCAGTGTGGGCTGGAAGGTGATGAAGAACTGGCTGTTGGCGCTGTCTTCCTCCTGGGTGCGCGCCATGGAAACGCTTCCGCGCATGTGCGGCAGATTGTTGAACTCCGCCTTCAGGTCCGGGAGGTCCGAGCCCCCTTCACCCGTGCCCGTCGGGTCTCCCGTCTGTGCCATGAAGCCTTCGATCACGCGGTGGAAGATGATGCCGTCATAAAAGCCGCGCCGCGCCAGGGTCTTGATCCGCGCCACATGCTCGGGCGCTGCGTCTGGTCGCAGCAGGATGGTCACGCGGCCGCCCGTCGACAGGTCCAGAAGGAGCAGATTCTCCTTGTCGTTGACATCGGGGCGTTGCGCGACGACGGGCGCCGTCGCCAGGACGAGACCGGCAAGCGCCGCCAGGACAAGCCGCACGATCCGCATGCCCTTCCTCAGGAGGCCAGGGTTTCGCGGCGCAGCACGCCGTTTTCCGCCAGCCGCTGATAGACATCCTCGGCGATTGCCGGGCTCACGAACCGGCCGATGCAGCCCCCATAGGTTGCAATTTCCTTCACGAGGCGAGAGGCAATGGGTTGCAGCGCGACATCCGCCATCAGGAACACCGTCTCGATCGACTGCGAGAGTTGCTGATTCATTCCGGCCATCTGGAACTCATACTCGAAATCGGCGACGGCGCGCAGCCCGCGGATGATCACTTGCGCGCCGACGGTTTCCGCAAAGTGAATGAGCAGCGCGTCGAACGGTACCACTTCCACATTGTCGAGCCCTGCCGTCTCCCGGCGCACATGCGCCACCCGCTCGTCGAGGGTGAAGAGCGGGCTCTTGGATGGGTTCGTCGCAACGCCAATCACCAGCCGGTCGACCAGCTTCGCGCCCCGCCGGATGATATCCATGTGCCCGAGCGTGACGGGATCGAAGGTGCCCGGATAGACACCCGTCACGATCTTGGGAACAACCGGGCTCACCGGTCCCGCTCGATGGCGAACCGCGCAATGCCGCGCAGGAGATCGGCCTCGCTTCCGAACCCCTGCAGATGGTGGATCGCCTGGTCGATCAGCATTTCCGCCTGTGCGCGCGCGCGTTCGATCCCGAGCAGCGACACGAAGGTGGACTTGCCCCGCGCCTCGTCCTTGCGCAGCGCCTTTCCCGCTGCATCCGGGTCGCCTTCCACATCCAGAAGGTCATCGGCGATCTGGAACGCAAGTCCGAGATCCCGGGCATAGCCCTTCAGCTTCATGCGCAGCGGAGTGGCAACCTTCCCCATGATGGCCCCGGCCTCGCAGGAAAATCCGATGAGCGCCCCCGTCTTCAGCTGCTGCAGGCGCGTCGTGGTCGGCAGGTCGAAGGCGGCTTCCTCGGCGGCCAGGTCCATCGCCTGTCCCCCCGCCATGCCGGCCGGCCCCGAGGCGCGAGCAAGCTCGAGCGCCAGTTCCGCGCGCACATAGGGATCCTCGTGGGTGGCCTCCTCGGCAATGAGCTCGAAGGCAATGGCAAACAGGGCATCGCCCGTCAGCACCGCCGTCGCCTCGTCGAAGGCCTTGTGCACCGTCGGCTTGCCGCGGCGCAGGTCATCATCGTCCATGCACGGCAGGTCGTCATGCACCAGGCTGTAGACATGAACCGCCTCGATCGCGAGCGCGACGCGCATCGCGCGCTCCCGGTCCACGTGGAACAGGTCGCACGATGCCAGCACCAGGAGCGGCCGCATCCGCTTGCCCCCGCCGATGATGGCGTGACGCATTGCCTCGTAGAGCCGCGCCCGCGGATCATCGGGCACCGTGAGCAACCGGTCGAAGCGGGCGTCCACCTGCTCGCCGATCGCGTCCAGCACTTCCTTCAGTTGGGCTCCCGGGCGCATCAGGCGGAAAACGGCTTCTCGCCAACGGGCTGGCCCCCGGCATCGAGCTGCAGTTCGCGGATCCGCGTTTCCGCTTCCGCCAGCTGGGCTTCGCACAGGATCTTCAGCTTCTGACCTTCCTCGAACAGCGCGATGGCGCGCTCCAGCGGCACCTCGCCGGTTTCCATCTCGCGCACGATCGTCTCAAGGCGCTTCAACGCCTCCTCGAACCGCATCGCTTCACCCTCGGCCACCGCGCGGGAACTCCCCTTCGTCCGGCCCGCCCTTTGGACGCGGCCAACCCCCAAATCAAGCCGCTTGGCCCTCAGCCCGCGCGGCGCGCAACGACCCGAACGGTGACCGGTACCGGAAAGACGACCCAGCTTCCCCTGGCATCGGACTGCATGCCGATGTCGAAAGCCCGCCGGTCCAGCCGGGTGGTCCCCTCCATCACTGCCTCGTCTCCCTTGATGGAAAGACGGAACGGCAGTTCCACGGGAACCTTTTTGCCTCTGAGTTCAAGCGTGCCCCGCGCAAGATAGCGGCCGTCACCAGTGGCAGAGATGCTGGTCGTCGCGAAGCGGGCGGTCGGAGCAGCCTTGACGGCAAACCAGTCGTCCCCGGGAAGCGACGCATTGACGGTCTTGTCTCCGGTCGTGGCGCTTGCAAGATCGATGACCGCGGATACCGCTGCAGACGCGAGATCATCCGGGTCGAACCGGATGTTCGTCTGGAACTTGGCGAAACGCCCTTCGACCGCCTGGCCGTTCCATTCCGAGCCGAAGCGGATTTCGGAGCGCGCCGGGTCCATCTTCCACTGCGAAGCAGCAGCCGGCGCTGCAAGCAGGAGGAGCGCTGCCAGGATCAGCCGCTTCATGCCGTCCGCCGCTGCCGCAGGAAGGGGAGCATCCGGGCAAGCACTTCGTCGCGGTCGAGGAAATGGTGCTTGAGCGCCGCCCCGACGTGGAGCACCAGCAGCACGATCGCCCCGATCGCCAGCGCCTCATGGACGCCGCTTGCCCGTTCCGCGAGATCCGCGCTCGTCGCGACGGGAAGATGCGGCCAGGCGAACAAGCCGAACCAGAATGTCGGAAGCCCGATCGGGCTGGCAGACACCATGACCCACCCGGCAACGGGGATGCCGATCATCAGCGCATAGAAGCCTCCGTGCGTCAGCTTCGCCAGCACGCGCTCCGTTCGCGTCATGTGGGCAGGCAGCGGGGGAAAGCCTTCCACGATCCGCAAGAGCAACCGGGCCAGGGAAAGAACCAGCACGGTCAGGCCGAAGCTCTTGTGCAGCTGGATCAGCCGGAAGCCCAGCTGCCGATCGGTCGCCACCTCGGACTCCAGAAGACCTGAAGCGAAGAAACCGCCCGCGAGATTGCCGACGATCAGAAGTGCGATCAGCCAGTGCAGGGTGATCGAAAGCCCTGAATAGGCGCGCTCGCTCATGGCTTCTTCAGATACTCGGCCTCGATCAGGATCTCGACTTCATCGCCAACAGGGCCCTGCAGGAAGGTGTCGCCAAAGTCCGACCGCTTGAGCTTGCCCTTCGCCGAAAAGCCGAGGGCTGCAACCTTCCGCATGGGATGCTCCATCGCGCCGTTCAGCGTGACGTCGAGGGTCACCGGGCGTGTGACACCGCGCAGCGTGAGGTCGCCGGTCAGCTGGCCGGTCGTGGGCCCTGTTGCCTTGAGCGAGGTCGAGCGGAAGCTGATCGTCGGATTTTCCCTGGCACCGAGAAACTTCTCCGAGACGACCTTGTCGAAATCCTCCGTCTCGGGGAAGGGAAAGTCCGTCCGGACGGAGTTGGCGTCGATGCTGACCGTCACGCTGGAGTTGGTCGGGGTCTTCGGGTCGAGCATGATCTCGCTGTCGAAGCTGGCGAAGCGCGCCGTGTACATCGAGAGCCCGAGATGCTTCACGCGCCAGGTGAGGCTGGCATGGGTGGTGTCGAGCGCATAGCCGCCTGCGGGCGCCTCGATGGGCGCCGCCTGGGCAAGGACAGGCTGCGCCAGGCCCAGCGCGGCCGCGATGGCAACGGCACGGGGCAGACGGGAATCACGGATCATGCCTGGAACCTCCTGCTGGTCTCCGCACTAGCCCTGTCGGTGCGAAAGGAAAAGTCGGTGCGAAAGGAAAAGTCGGCGCGAAAGGAAAAGCCGGGCGCCTTGTCCGCCGTCAGGCAGCGGGCGCAGCCTGCAGGTCTGCGAACAGGTCGCGCATCAGCGAGAGCGAGAAGAGGTGCGCATACAGCAGCCCCATCATGCCGTTCTGCACCATCTTGCGCGCCTGGTCGCCGCGGATGTTCTGCAGCTTCTTTTCGTCCACCATCTTGAACCCGGAAAAGTTCGCAGGCTCGGCCATCCCCGGATTCTGGATCGAGGCCTGTCCGTCCATCAGCAGGTCGAGCTTCTTCACTTCCTCGATGAACCCGCGGGTCCGCGCGACGGCCTGCTCGAACTCCTCGCAGAAGTTGAGAACTCCCTTGCACACCTCCGAAGGCTCCGAACCGTCGAACAGCTTCTGCTCGCCGTCGGCCGTCACCAGGTCCCAGCTGTCATCGAACATCAGGCTGAGCGTGTTCTGGTCCTCGGAAAGACGGGCGAGCATGAAGGGGTGGCGCCGCAGGTAGGCGGGAATATAGGCCCGCGGCCGCCACTGTCCGTCCGGCTCGATGAACAGGTTCTCGCCTTCCCGCAGACCCACGAGCGCGAGCGGAACGGCATTCTCGTCCGCCCCGAAGACGATCGGATAGTTGCGCTGTGCCAGGGCAAACTCATCCACCGTCAGCGGCACCGCATGCGTTGCCTTGGCGAACGCCATCGACTCGCGTTGCTTGAGCCCGAAGCTCCCATGCGCCTCGGAATTGAGGGGCACGAGATTGCGGTAGAAGAGCGGAAGCTGCGGCTGCACTTGCGGGTTGGTCGCCATGAAGGTCCTCGGGAAAATGGTTCGCGGCACCCGGCCATGCGGCCCTCGACGGGCCCGGGCGCCTTGATGGCCCGCCGCTCTAGCCGCCGCACCGAAGTTGGGCAAGTTCGCTGGCGTCAGGTCAGGCGAAGATCTTGCCGGGATTCATGATCCCGGCGGGATCCAGCGCGTACTTGATGGCGCGCATGGCTGCCAGGCGGCCGGGGTCGCCGGTCCGCGCCAGCTCGGCTGCCTTCGTGGTGCCGATTCCGTGCTCGGCCGAGATGGTGCCGGCGGCAGACTTCACCAGATCGTGGAGGAGGCTGCGCGCAGCCGCGCCATTGGCGGCAAGCCAGGCGGCAGGATCCGCTCCTTCCGGTGCGCGCAGGTTCCAGTGCAGGTTGCCGTCGCCCACATGCCCGAAGACGAGCGGTCGGGCGCCGGGAAAGGCGCGCTCGAACGCGGCCTCTGCTGCGGCATGGAAGCTTGGCAGGTCGGCCACGGGCACGGCGATATCGTTCTTGAGCGACGGGCCGTCGCGTCGTTCCGCCTCCGGCAGCTCCTCGCGCAGTCGCCACAAGGCGCGCGCCTGCTCGAGCGATCCGGCAATGGTCGCATCCGCGACCAGCCCTTCCGCGATTGCAGCCGCAAGCGCGTCCTGCAGCATCCCGGAAAGCGGCGCCCCAGCATCGGCATCCACCAGCTCGACAAGGCAGTGGAACGGGCCCGCCGCCGCAACAGGCCGGCGGGTGCCGGGGATGTGCTCAATCACCAGGCACAACCCATCCTCGGGCACGAGCTCGAAGGACTCGACCCGCTCGCCTACCCTGGCTCGGATTCGCTGCAGCAGTGCAAGCGCTGCCTCGGCGTCGGGCACTGCAGCCCAGGCGACAGCAGATGCAGCCGGCGCCGGCACCAGCCGCAGCGCAGCGGCTGTCACGATCCCGAGCGTCCCTTCCGCACCGATGAGCAGCTGTTTCACGTCATAGCCTGCCGTGTCCTTGCGCAGCGGCAATAGCTGGTCGAGGACGGTGCCATCCGGCAGCACGGCTTCAAGGCCAAGGACGAGGCTGCGCATCGTCCCGTGGCGCAGCACCTGCGTGCCGCCGGCATTGGTCGACACGAGCCCGCCGATGGTGGCACTTCCCTTGGCGCCAAGCGAAAGCGGAAAGGCGGTTCCCGCATCGGCGGCAGCTGCATGAACCTTTTCGAGGACGACACCGGCTTCCGCGACCAGGCTCAACCCGGCCGGGTCGATGCTGCGGATGCGATTCATGCGGCGCATGGAAACCAGGATGGTCGGCCGCAGCGCCACCGGTTCCGGCACGGAGCCTCCGACAAGACCGGTGTTGCCGCCCTGCGGCACCAGCGCGATCCCCTCCGCCAGCGCCGCCCGCACCAGCGCCTGCACTTCGGCCGTGCTGCGCGGCAGGGCAAGTGCGTGGGCGACCCCCGTCTTCTGACCCCGCCAGTCCGTCAGGTGGGGCGCAATATCCTCCTGGTCGAGCAGAATGGTGCCCGCCGGAAAGGCAGCTGCAACGACTTCGACCGTCTCCGCGGCCGTGGCCAATGGCATCAGTCCTGAACGATCCGGTCGAGCTTGGCCTTCAGCGCCTTCACTTCATCCTTGAGCGTCTGGATGTCTTCGCCGTCGGACCTGGCGGCCGGCACATGCCCGGCGAGCAGCGGATTGGCATTGCGCCACATGTCGGCTGCTGCCTGCATCATCTGCATGTTCTGGCGCACCAGCGTCTCGAATGCCGCCGAGGCCGGCGCATTGCCGCCCATCAGCCCTTCGAATGCGCTGCGGAACTGTTCCTGGTTGCGGCGGAAGGCTTCCATGGAAGCTTCGAGATACAAGGGAACAACCGACTGCATCTGGTCTCCATACATCGAAATCAGCTGCTTCAGCACGGAAACCGGAAGCATCGTGGCGCCCCGCGTCTCTTCCTCCATGATGATCTGGGTCAGCACATTGTGCGTGATGTCTTCACCGGACTTCGCGTCGATGACCTTGAACTCGCGGCCTTCCCGCGTCATCGTCGATAGGTGGTCGAGCGTGATGTAGGATGATGTCTCGGTATTGTAGAGACGCCGGTTGGCATATTTCTTGACGATGACCGGTTCGACGGCTTCCGACATCAGGCGACCTTCTCCATCGCGGTTGCATCCCATGGTCCGCGCCGACGCCCGGACCCGCATCACAGGCGCTTAGCATGCGCAGCATGAAACCGCAAAGCCGTGTTCGGGCCCGGGGAAACACTCCGCAGGACGTGGTTCGGGCAGCCGCAGCGCTTTCCT
>JBDNCK010000044.1:0-9695 GCA_046719675.1 Sphingomonadaceae bacterium
GCTGGGCGCTCCTCCAGCAGCGCTGGGCCGTCTTCTTCTTCGTGCTTGCGCTGCTCAACGAGTTCTTCTGGCGCTTCACGCCCACCGACATCTGGATTCACTTCAAGGTGTGGGGCGATACCCTGCTCACCTTCCTGTTCGCGATCGCCCAGTTTCCCCTGCTCAAGCGCCATGGGCTGAAGCTCGACTGATCCGCGGCTGTTGCGCCCCCGGGGTCCGGGTCAGGCAAGCCTGCGCCTGAGGTCCGGATCGCGCACCGCGATCATGTTGCCCATCCGGAAATTCTCCAGCCCGAGGTGATAGCGCTGGAAATCGACATGGTCCGGATAGAGGCGGCCGATCGCATAGCCCGCCGGCTCCAGGATGGCGCAGACATCGGCGAGCATGGCGTGAAAGCGCAGATAGGTGGTGCCATATTCGAACTGGATGATGGTGGGCGCCTGCTCCCCGGCAAAGAGCGCCCGGCCGCCCTGAAAGACGGCCGCTTCATGCCCCTCCGTGTCGATCTTCAGGAAGCCGGGGAGCGGCAGGCGTTGGGCCACCTCCGCCATCGTGGCGATGGGCGCGCGCACGATGCTCGCCTGGAAGCCGGCGCCGACATCCTCGAGCGAGGCCATGTTCCCGCCATCAGCGCCCACCGGACGCACGAAGCTGCGGGTTTCCTGTCCGATGACATGCACCACTTCGACTTCGCTGGCCTGGTCGGATAGGCCCATCCGGTGCACATGGTGGCGGGGATTTCCGGCTGCCATCGCCTCCAGCCGGTCGGCAATTGCCGGCACGATCTCGAAGCTGTGGATCTCCGCCAGGGGCAGGTTCGCGCCCGCGGTCCGGGCCCAGCCGCCGTCGTGCGCCCCCACATCCCACACGACTAGCGGGCGGTCGCCTGCCCATTCCGCAATGGTACGGAGCACAAAGAGCTCGCCATTGCGATCCTGCTCCCAGAAATTCTCGTTGTACCAGGCACGAAGAAATTTCTCGCAGCCAGAGGCAATTCCCCTGAGCAGCGGATTGCGCCGATGACTGCGGATGATCTGGCGAAGCGCTGCACCTGTCATGGCAAGACTTCCTGCCGTTTTGCCCGCAGTCATCATGCACATGACAGCATCTCGAGGACAAGCAGGAAATCCGCTCCTTTGGCGACACACTTTGCTGCCGGCCAGACCAGGCACAGCCGGACGCGCGGCACGGGGTCCATATTGGCAGCGCGATGCAGGCCAGCACCAGCAACGCAGCCGGGTCGATTCTCCCGGAAACCCGTATCGGCTCCATCACGCCGGGCCCGGATGCCAAGCTCGCCATGCTGGACGTCGGCCCCTTGGAAACACTGTCCGGAAAAGGGAAGGCTATCAGGGTGTGGGGCACGAGGCTGGAAGACCGGCTGCCACCACTTGCCTCTGCTGCATCCCGACCGCTAAATCATGAGACAGTATCACATTACATGGTTGGAGTCCGCCATGGCCGTTCCTCGCCTGCCCGTGACCGTGCTGTCCGGCTTTCTGGGCGCCGGCAAGACCACGCTCCTGAACCACATCCTTGCCAACCGTGAGGGCCGGCGCGTGGCCGTGATCGTCAACGACATGTCGGAAGTGAATATCGATGCCGACCTGGTCCGGGGTGGCGAGGCCATGCTGGCGCGCGCCAGCGAAACGCTCGTGGAGATGACCAATGGCTGCATCTGCTGCACGCTCCGCGACGACCTCCTGAAAGAAGTGCGAAGGCTCGCCGAGACGGGACGCTTTGACAGCCTGGTCATTGAATCGACCGGCATTTCCGAGCCACTGCCCGTGGCAGCGACCTTCAGCTTCGTCGATGAGGCCGGGGCGAGCCTGTCGGACGTTGCCCGGCTCGACACGATGGTGACCGTGGTGGATGCCGCCAACCTGCTCAAGGATTATGCCAGCAGCGACTTCCTGACTGACCGCGGCGAGGCGGCAGGCGAAGGCGACACCCGCTCGCTGGTTGGCCTGCTGGTGGAGCAGATCGAGTTTGCCGACGTGATCGTGCTCAACAAGGTGTCCGATGCCGCCGAGCTCGACACGGTGCGCAAGCTCGTGCGCTCGCTCAATCCGGGCGCACGGATCGTCGAGGCCGATCATGCCCGTGTCCCGATGGAAGCCGTTCTTGACACCGGGCTGTTCGCCGAAGGCAAGGCCGAGATGCACCCGCTCTGGGCGAAGGAGCTCTACGGCTTTGCCGACCATGTGCCCGAAAGCGAGGCCTACGGCATCGAAAGCTTCGCCTATCGCGCCCGCCGTCCGTTCGAGCCGGCGAAGTTCCGCGCCTTCCTGAACCAGTCCTGGCCCGGCGTGGTGCGCGCCAAGGGGCATTTCTGGCTGGCAACCCGCCCCGAGTGGGTTGGCGAGATGAGCCAGGCCGGCTCCCAGGTGACCAGCCAGGCGCTGGGCCGCTGGTGGGCAGCCGTGCCGAGGAACCGCTGGCCGGACAGCGGTGCATTCGAGCAGATGGTGCGGGCAAAGTGGGACAGGACCTGGGGCGACCGCCGGCAGGAGCTGGTGTTCATCGGCATTGGCATGGACCGCGCCTGGATCGAGTCCGCGCTGGACGATTGCCTGGTGCCGGAGGAGCAGTTTGAGCCGGACCGCTGGGTCGGGCTGCCGGATCCGTTCCCGGCCTGGGGCGTCCCAGCCCAGGCGGCCGCCTGATGGCAAGCACTGCCCGGGCAGTTGCTGCTGCCACCACCGATCCCTGGCTGGCGATCCATCGCCGCGATGTCCCTCTGGTTGTGGAGGCCGGCATCCCGCCCTGCGGCACCTGGGTCGCCGATCTGCTGGCCCGGGCGCCCTTCTGCTGGCGGGGCAAGCGGCGCGCCTGGCGAGGTCGCGGACCTTCTGGAGCATGCGCCAAGCGACCTGCGCGCCCTTGTGGCCGGGCTGGCGCAGCGTTTCGCCACGCTGATGGACACGGACCATGTCAGCGTTCGGGTGGAGGGTGTGACCGGCAACGCCTGCACCCGCATGCACGCCGACTATACCGACGTGCGACTCATCCTGACACTGGCCGGCCCCGGCACCGAACATCTGGCCGGCGACAACCCGGCAGCGCCCGTCCGCCAGCTGCCGCCCGGCCACATCGGCCTGTTCAAGGGCCGCAGCTATCCCGGCGCTGGCCATGCGCCCTGCCTGCACCGGTCACCCGCCATCGAGGGCAGCGGCCAGTGCCGCCTGCTGCTGGTGATCGACACCGTGCGCGAGGCGGACTGCGCCTAGAACCGCCCGATCAGCGACACGCTGACGTTGCGCGGCGGCGAGGTGAAGGCATCGCGAACCGCCCGATTGCCGGCCGTATTGGCCAGCCCCTGCACCGTGCTCCACTCCACGAACGTCGCGTCCGTCAGGTTGAACAGGCCGGCGCGCAGCGTGAGGCGATCGCTTATCCGTGCAAAGGCAATGAGATCGACCGTGGCATGGTTGTCGGACAGCACGCATTCGGGATTGCACAGTCCGCGCGTTTCGCGCGCCTCCTTGCCACCCACGATGGTCGCAATCGCCTCGGCGCCGAAGCGTTTGTCCCGCGACTCCCACGCGATGCCGGTCACGAGTTCAATCGGGTCGATGGTGAGCAGCGGTGTGCGCACGCCATCGGGGTCGGTCACCCGGCCCCGGGCCCAGGCAAAGGCGCCGTTCCAGCGAAAGCCGGCGCCAAGCTCGGCCGATGCCCGGCCCTCGATCCCGTGGATTCGCACCCGGTCCAGGTTGATGAACTGAAAGATCAGCGGATCAGCCGGAATGCCGCTGCCGCCCACCACCTCCTGCAGGATGAAGTCACGATAATTGCCAACGAAGGACGTCACCTGGCCCGAGACGCGGCCATCGTCGAAGCGGATCCCGCCTTCGAGTGCCCGGCTGCGTTCCGGCCCGAGATCAGGGTTGGGGAGCGAGCGATAGGCAAAGAAGGGCGAGGTGGGATTGTCGAAGAACTGGTTGACCTGTGAAGGGGTGGGAGCACGGAAGCCCTCGGCGTAGCTTGCCACGACACTGAACACCGGGGACAGGCGCCAGGTGACGCCAAGTTTCGGCGAAATGGCGTCCCCCCGGTTGTCGCTCGTGGGTGCCGCCGTCGGCGGTACCAGCGGATCCTCCTGCGGCCGCAGCGAATAGCGGTCGTAGCGGATGCCAGGAAACAGGATCAGCTGCCCGTCAAACAGCCGGATTTCGTCGGCCACGAACAGCCCCAGCGCAGTAAAGTCGGTGGGCGGAAAGGCCCGGGTCGGGAAGATGTCGGGCGGCGTCGGGAAGGTGCCATCGCGGATGCCCTCCTGCCGGGTGCTGAACCATTCGCCGCCAGCCACCAGCCGGTGCTCGGCAGGCCCGGTTGCAAAGCCGAACCGCGCCTGGCCGTTGGTGCCCCGGATGCGGGTGTCGAGCGTGTTCAGCCGCTCGCGGTCGGGCGCTGCCAGCCGGTCCTCCAGGGTGAACTGCCGATCCCGCCCCTGCTGCCAGTAGCCCACCAGGAACAGCTCCTGCAGGGCACCATCGGTCGTCCAGGTCCAGTCGAGGCTGACGCGGTCGCGCGACACCCGGTCTGACGCCTGCAGCCCCACGACGGCGGTTGGCGCCACCGGGTTGACTGCACGGCCGGACAGGACGTCGGTTTCCACGCGCGAGACGAAATGCTCGCCCGTCAGCCGCAGGCGATGCGAGTCGCTCACATCGAACACCAGCTTGCCAAGGAAGTTGTCGGAGCGCCGGTCCTGCGGATTGGGTGCCGTGCGGGACGCATTGGGGGCATCGTTGCGACCCTGGTTCTTCAGCTCATTGCCGTCGCGGTAGGTGTAGCCCGCCAGCAAGGAGACTCTGCCGGCCCGGGCTGCCACCACGCCATTCACCGTCCATTGCGTGTCGACGCTGTCATAGGCCAGGCGGGCAACGCTGCCGATATTCTGGCCTTCTGCCAGGATGTTGGCCGGATCGGCCGTCTGAAAGCTGACCACGCCGGCCACGCCATCGCTGCCATAGAGCGAAGAGGCTGGCCCGCGCAGGATCTCGACCGATTTCACCAGGCCCAGATCAACCGAATCCCGCCCGGTCAGCTGCGCGCCGAAGGAGAAACTGTCGGGCACGCGGATGCCGTCCACCTGGATCAGTACCCGGTTGCCGCCAAGGCCGCGGATGGTGAAACCGGCATTGCCGTCGCGCCCCGTAGAGCCGAGCGCAGCGCCGAATCGGGCCGGCGCCCGCCGCACGGACACCCCCGGCTCGAAGCGCACCAGGTCTCGGATATCCTCCATCAGCTTCGCCTGGATTTCCTCCTGGTCGAACACGGTGACGGTAACCGGCGCCTCCAGGAGGGAAATGGGCGTGCGGGTGGCCGTCACCGTGATGGTGGAGGCGGGCGGATTGAAGCTGTCGGCGAGTTCGGCCGCCTCGGCCGCCTCCGCCTGGAATGGCGCGGGCGGGAGCAGGGCGGCGGTGAGCGCGATGATTGCGGCATGGTGACGCGCGGGCGGAGTGAGCGGCATGAAGCTTCCCTTGTTGCGAGCGATTCGCACTTGCATCTCAGCCTTTGCTTGCTAATGCAAGTGCGTGTCATTTGAATCTGGAGCGCGTATGCCCCCTGCCGCCGTCGCCCCGCCACCGCCGCGCGTCCCGCTTCGCCCCATCGACCAGGCCGCCGCCATGGGCCTTTCCGAAGGCGAATGGCTCACCCGCCACGCCGAGGCCCGCGTCCGCCGCATCGGCGTGCCCGCCCGCCAGCTGCTGCCGCGCCTGCCGGCGCTCGGCACCGTCATGTCGCTCACCCGCAACGCCTCATGCGTGCACGAGAAGGACGGCGTCTGGGACCGGATCGAGATCAGCGGCGCCATGGGCCTCGTGCTCAACCACGACATCGACCTGCGCCTGTTCCTGAACCACTGGGTGCACGGCTATGCCGTCGAGACCCCGCTCGAGACGGGCACCCGCCACAGCCTCCAGTTCTTCGACAGAGCCGGGGTGGCCGTGCACAAGATCTTCGCCCGCCCCACGACCGACATGGCCGCCTGGGCCGCCCTGGTGGAGGAGACCGCCGAGGATGGCCCGCCCCCGCCGCTCGCGGCTGCACCCCTGCCACCCCCGGCCGCGGACCGGCCCGACGACCGCATCGCCATCGACGCCGTGCGCAAGCGCTGGGCCGAGCTCAAGGACGTGCATGATTTCTTCGCCCTGCTGCGCCAGGAGCAGGTGGGGCGCCTGCAGGCAATGCGGCTGGCCGGGGCGCCCTACAGCCGGCCGGTGCCCGTCGCCGCGATCCAGCCCCTGCTCGAACAGGCGGCGGCCGATGGCGTGCCGATCATGTGCTTCGTGGGCAATCGCGGCTGCATCCAGATCCACTCCGGCCCCATCCATCGCGTGGTCGCGATGGGCCCCTGGCTCAACATCCTCGACCGGGGCTTCAACCTGCATCTCAGGATCGACCAGGTGGCGCATGCCTTTGCCGTCTGGAAGCCGCAGCGCGACAGCGCCGTCCATTCGGTCGAGCTGTTCGCCGCCGACGGCACGCTGATCGCGCAGTTCTTCGGGGAGCGGAAGCCCGGCGTGCCGGAAATCGCCGCGTGGCGGGATCTGGTGCGCGGGCTGCCTGAGGCATGAGCCCCGCCCGGCTTCTGGCGTTCCTGTTCGCGCTGCTGGCGCTGCCGGGGCTGGCGCGCGCAGAGGAGCGGCTTGTCGCGCTGGGCAGCGACGTCACCGAAATCCTGTTCGCGCTCGGCAGGGGTGCGCAGGTGGTCGCCGTCGATGACACGTCCACCTTTCCGCCCGAAGCGGAGAAGCTCCCGCGCCTTGGCTATCTGCGAAGCCTCACCCCGGAGCCGTTGCTTGCCCAGCGGCCCACCCTGGTGCTGGCAGGCGATGGCGCCGGGCCAGAGGCCGTCCTGCGCCAGGTGGAGCGGGCCGGAGTCCGCGTCCTGCGGGTGCCCGGCGGGCACGAGGCGGCGGCCGTTTCCGCAAAGATCCGCGCCATCGGCAAGGCGGTGGGGGCAGAAGCTGCGGCCGACCGCCTGGCAGGCAGCACCGCTGCCGCGCTTGCCGCCCCGCAGCCCGAAGGCCGGTCCCGGCCGCGCATGCTGCTCATCCTCGCCAATGCCCCAGGTCGCGTGCTGGCCGCCGGCCAGAATACCGCAGGAGACGGCTTCATCCGGCTTGCTGGGGGACGCAATGTCTTCACGGCCGAAGGCTACAAGCCGCTGTCGGCCGAAGCTGCCCTTGCGGCCGCGCCCGATGTCATCCTCGTCCCCAGCCATGTCGCCGAGATGATGGGCGGGATCGATGCCGTGCGGCGCGAACCCATCCTGGCTCGCACCCCGGCCGCCCGCGCCGGGCGCATCATCGAGGTGGAAAGTGCGCCGGCGCTCAACTTCGGGCCGCGCCTGCCGCAGGCGATCGCCAGCGTCCGCGCCCGGCTGAAGGGCTGAGCATGGCAACGCTGGCCGCCAGCCTGCCCGATGCCAGGCCATGGTCGCGACCGCTGCTGCTGGGCAGCATCCTCGGCCTGGGCCTCGCCTGCTCCATCCTCCTCAACCTCATGCTGGGCGCAGTTCCCGTTCCGGCCGGCGACGTGCTGCCCGCCCTGTTGCCCGGGGTGGAGTCTGACCCGGCCGCTGCCATGGTGGTGCGCGATATCCGCTTGCCCCGCTTGCTGGCGGCCCTTGCCGTCGGTGCGGCGCTGGCTGTCTCGGGCGCCGCGCTTCAGGCCCTCTTCCGCAACCCATTGGCCGATCCCGGCCTGCTGGGAGTCTCCACCGGCGCTGCCCTTGGCGCGGCGCTCTGGCTGGTGGCCGGCGCCAGCCTTGCCGCGGCCGCCGGCCCGGCCCTCGCGCCCTTTGGCCTGCCGCTGGCCAGCTTCGCCGGCGCGCTAGCTGCCATCGGGCTCGTCATCGGACTGGGCAGCCGCGCAGGCCCTTCGGCCACCATCCTGATGCTGCTGGTCGGCATTGGCGTCAATGCGCTTGGCGGCGCCGTCATCGGTCTTGTCACCTACATCAGCACGGACGCGCAGTTGCGCGCGCTGTCCGTCTGGCTGCTCGGCACGCTGGCGCAGGTGGAGTGGGTGGTGCTGGCGCCGGCACTGGCCATTGTCACGCTTGCCGCCATCGCCCTCCTGCGGACCGCGCGCCTGCTCGACCTGCTGGCCCTTGGCGAGGATGGCGCCCGCCATCTCGGGGTTGATGTGCCGCGCCTGCGCCTGCTGCTGGCGCTGCTCACCGCCATGGCCGTGGGCGCAGCCGTGTCGGTTGCCGGCATCATCGGCTTTGTCGGTCTCGTCGTGCCGCACATGCTGCGGCTCGTCGTCGGCCCCGGACATGGGGCGCTGATGCCGCTCGCGGCGATTGGCGGCGCACTGGCTGTCTCCCTGGCGGACCTCGTGGCGCGGCTGGTCGCGCTGCCAGCCGAAGTGCCGGTTGGCGTGGTCATGGCCTTCGTCGGCGCGCCGGCCTTCCTGTGGGTGCTGCTCATCGCATGGCGGCGGATCGGCTGATGCTGGAAGCATTGGGCCTCACGCTTGCGCGCGCTGGACGCCCCATCCTTTCGGATCTCAACGCGCGCTTCGCCCCAGGCAGCCTTAGCCTGCTGGTCGGCCCCAATGGCGCCGGCAAGTCCACGCTGCTCGCCGCGCTCGCAGGCGACATGCAGCCGACCGGGGGGCGGTTGCTGCTCGATGACGTCCCGCTCGGCTCGTTGCCGCTTGGCCAGCTCGCACGCCGTCGGGCCATGCTGCCGCAGCGCGCCGGGCTTGCATTCGCCTTCCCCGTCCAGGCACTTGTTGCCATGGGCCTCCACCCGCATGGTATCGCGCCCCAGTCCGCCATGGGCCGCGCCCTCGTGGCCGAGGCGCTTGCCGCGCTTGATCTGGCGCATCTGGTCGATCGCCCGGCAACCGCCATTTCCGGCGGCGAAGCCCAGCGCGCCCATCTCGCCCGGGTGCTGGTGCAGGTGGAAGCCGCCCTGCGCGCTGGCCACACCCCGCTGCTGCTGCTGGACGAACCGGCCACCGGCCTCGACTGGCGGCACCAGTTCGCGCTCGTCCGCCTGCTTCGCACGCTGGCAGACCGGGGGGTGGCAGTGATCGTCAGCCTGCATGACCTGCCACTGGCCCGCGCGCTTGGCGGCACCGTGCTGCTGCTGGCCGAAGGCCGGCTGCAGGCCAGCGGCCCCGCCGAACAGGTGCTGGCACCTGCCATGCTGGGCCGCTGGTTCGGCCTCGACGAAGCGGAAGCCCTGCTCCTGGCGGCCTGACGTCTGGCTTGTCCGGCAGCGGGTCCCCACCCACCCGCCCGTTCTCCATCCCGCGGTTCCGTTGAAGGCCGCCCTGCAAAACCGCTCGGCCTCCATTTGCTGCCGACGGAAAGCGGAGGGAGGTTACGCGCGCGAGCGCCGGCCCACAGGGACTCCTGTCACCTGTCAACCTACTGGCATACACGGAAGACCTGGTGGGCTCGCCGGGATTCGAACCCGGGACCTACAGATTAAAAGTCCGTTGCTCTACCGACTGAGCTACGAGCCCATGACCCTTCAGGGCGGCCGCTATGGCGGCTGGCTGGCGGGCGGTCAATCGACTGGCCGGCGGCGCGCCAGGCGGGCGGCCATCTGCCGTACCGTGAGACCCGTGCGCGGATGGCGCCACGACGGCAGGACCATTTCCAGCGGGTCAAGGACGAAGCGCCGCTCGGGAAGCCCGGGATGTGGTATGCGAAGCTG
>JBDNCK010000045.1:0-9528 GCA_046719675.1 Sphingomonadaceae bacterium
ATCTTGCCAGCGGCGAGATTCTCGAGACCTGGCGCAACCCCTACCTCGACGAGGAAGTGGAGGTCGTTCACATCATGAACGATCCCTTCAACCACACCATCACCGAATATCGCCCGGCGCCGCCCAGCTATGGTGGCCTCAACCAGGAGGCACCCAAGCCGCAGCCGCTGCAGCTCGACTGGACGCGACGCGGCGACCGGCTCAACATGATGAGCCACATCAACCTCTTCTATCCCTCGGCGCTGCAGCCGGCGAAGTGGCCGCGCGAAAGCGCGCATCCCTTCGCGCAGGTAACGGAGATGTTCCTCTACCAGATCGACTGGGCGGACATGCAGAACCCGAAGAAGACGAGCGTCCCCTATCATGGCACCTGGGCGCGCACGACCCCCTGGCTTCCCTGGATGCTGATGGGCCCCACGCCCGGCCACTGCCAGTATCATACCTTCATGGGGGCGGTGGACGATCTGGCCCAGATCGACCGCAGGACCGTCGCCTGGATCGAGAAGAACCAGCCCAAGTATCTGGAAGCGCCGGCGAAGTGGGAAGAGCCGTCGCTTTCCAGCCTGGAATGGTATGCGCGCACCCGCCAGCCCGCGCCGGTGCCCGCCGGGCAGCCGGTGCCGCGGGCGCCCGAGCCGGAGCTTCCGGCCTGGTTCAAGGCCATTCAGGCAAGGCAGGGCTGACCGCTCAGAAGGGAACGGCCGTCGCGTCATAGGCGAAGAGGCCAAGCGCCTCCTCGTTCTGCAGCGGGCCGCGGCCGAGCGCTTCCGGATCCCTGCCCTGGAACTGCAGGCCGAGCAGGCGCGACTGCAACTGCACCATCGATGTCCGCTCGCGCCGCGCTGCCTCGTAGCGGGGAAGCGCTTCTTCCGGCGGCAGGGCGGCAAGGGCACGGGCCAGCACGGCGGCGTCCTCGATGGCCGTTGCTGCGCCCTGCCCCATGAAGGGCAGCATGGCATGCGCGGCATCGCCCAGGAGCGTGACCCGGCCAGCAACCCAGGTGGCAAGCGGCTCGCGCGCGAACAGCGCCCATTTGAAGAGCCAGGCCTCCGGGGTTGCCTCCACGAGGCCGGTCACGCCCGGGCAGGCATCGGGCAGGTGCGACAGAAGCTCGGCGCGGGTGGAGGGGATGGACCAGCTTTCCTCCTGCCAGCCTTCGGTTTCGACGAAGATGGCATAGTTGGTGAGCTGGCCTGCGCGCAGCGGATAGCGCAGCACCAGCCGGCCGGGGCCGATGTGGATGCCCGGCGGATCTTCGCGCGCCGCTCCGCCAAGCGCCGCGGTCGGAACCAGCCCGCGCCAGGCGACCTGGCCGGTGAACTGCGGGGTGCCGGTTGCAAACAGCTGGTCACGCACGGCCGAGCGCACGCCGTCTGCACCTACCACCACGTCGGCGACGGCACGGGATCCATCGGCGAAGGCGAGGGTGCCGCTGGCTGTCACCGAGGTCAGCCGCCTGCCCGTCTGCACTGCGCCGGGGGCCAGCGCCTCGAGGGCTTCGGACAGCATCGCCACGAGATCCGCGCGGTGCAGATGGCGGTAGGGGGCTGCATACTGCGCTTCAAGGCCGGAATCGCGGGCGAGCGTGCGCAAGGTGCGGCCCGTGCGCAGGTCCCGGATATGCTGGTTGCCCGGCAGCACTCCCTCCGCGCGCACGCGTTCGCCAAGGCCCAGCCAGTCGAGCACGCGGCCGGCATTGGGGCTGATGGTGATGCCTGCCCCCACCTCGCCAAGCGCCGGGGCTGCCTCGAAAACCTGCGGCGCGATGCCGTGACGCGCGAGCGCGAGCGCTGCCGTCAGCCCGCCGATGCCGCCGCCGATGATGGCAACCCGCATTTCCGGATGTCAGGCGCGGGCCGGCTGGAAACCGGGATAGCGGCCCATGGCAAAGAGCAGCCAGGGCGTGGTGGCGAAGATGGCGGCGGCCGCCAGCAGGATCGGCGTGTAGCTTCCGGTCTGATCGAAGACCCGGCCGAAGACGGGCGGCCCGAAGCCGCCGCCGACCAGCATGCCCATCATGATCTGCGAATAGATGAGGCCGTAGTTCGCCATGCCGAAGTAGCGGCTGACCATGTAGGCCACGATGTCGAACTCGGCGCCGGCTGCAAGCCCGACGAGGATCGCGGCAAGCGCGATCATGGGAGGGCTGGCAAGCGCGCCGGAGGCAAGGAGCAGGCAGGAGCCGGCCGGCAGCAGCAGGAAGAAGGCAGCCACCGCCGGCGCCCAGAAGCGATCGAGGAGAATGCCGGCCGCGATCCGCCCGAAGATGACAGCGACACCTGCAAGGCTGGCGTAGAGGGCTGCCTCGGCTGCGGAGAAGCCGCGGTCCATCAGCAGCGGCACGAGGGTGGGGATGAGGCCGGAGACGGCGAAGGTCACAAGGAAGAAGACCAGGAGCATGATCCAGAAGCCCCGATCGCGGAAGGCCTCGCGCCGGCTCATCCCTGCCGCGAGCGGCTGGCCGGAGCCGGCAGCAGCCGACGGCGGATCGCGGAACAGGATCGCGCAGATGGGCAGGGCGATCAGGAACACGCCTGCCGCAAGCGCCAGATAGCCCGCCCGCCAGCCATGCTCGGCAACGATTGCGGTGACCAGCGGCGGGGCAACGACGGCGGTGATGCCGGTGCCCGAGAGCATGACTCCAAGCGCCGTGCCGCGCGCGGAATCGAACCAGCCGGCAACCCCCTTCGTCCAGGCGATGGGCGAGGTGCCAGCCGCAAGCAGCGCCAGCACGAACCAGGCGCCATACCAGTGGGTGAGCGACTGGACGGCTGCGATCCCGATGAAGCCAAGGCCAAGCCCCACCTGCGACAGCAGCGCCACGCGCCGCGCGCCATAGCGGTCGGTCAGGAGGCCGAGCGCCCAGGCGACGCACAGCATGCCGAGCATCTGGACGGTAAATCCCCACTGGATCGCCTCGCGCGACCAGCCGAAGCTCTCCGACAGCGGCCGCACGAAGACGCCAAGCGTGTAAAAGGGCAGCGCCGAGATGCCGAACATCACGCCGACGAGGCCGGCGAGCACGATGCGCCAGCCGCGCCGGATTTCCGCGAACGCTCCTGCCGCCTGCATGCACGCATCCGAAGCAGGCGGGGCGCGCATGCGACCGTCGGTCGCGGAATATCCGCACGGCGGATAATTGCTGCCGAACATCCGGCGCATCGGGCCGCCATGGCCTGAGGAGAGACAAGCATGGCGCAGGCGGACTTCGACGTGGTGGTGGCAGGCGGCGGCGCCTGCGGGCTGGTGGCGGGCCTGGCAGCCGCCGACCGGGGGGCGAGCGTGCTGCTGCTCGAACGCGACGCGCGCCTCAGCGGAACGACGGCCATGTCCACGGGCCTCATCCCGGCGGCCGGCACGCCCGAGCAGGAATCAGCCGGAATCGCCGATTCGCCCGACCTGCTGGCCCGCGACATCCTCGCCAAGTCCGGCGGGCGGACGGACGCCGCGGTGGTGGCAGCGCTTGCCGGGCAATCGGCAGAGACCGCGGCCTTCCTGCAGCGCCTCGGCGTGCCGCTGTCTCTGGTGACGGGGTTTCTCTATCCCGGGCACAGCGTCATGCGGATGATGGGAACCCCCAATCGCACCGGCGAGGAGCTGATGGCAGCGCTTGCGGCAGCGGCCGAGGCGCTGGACGTGACGGTTCTGACCCGGGCGCGGCTGGCCGAGCCGGTGGCGGATTCCAGCGGGCGGATCCTGGCTGCTGTCATCGAGCGGCCGGACGGAACGCTGGAAGAGGTCGGCTGCGGCGCGCTGGTGCTGGCCTGTGGCGGCTTTGCCGGAAACGCCGACGCGATTGCACGCCACATCCCGGAGATGGCAGGTGCCACCATGCACGGCCATCCGTCGAACCGGGGCGACTGGATCGGCTGGGCCGAGCAGCTGGGCGCAGGGCTTGCCGACATGGACAGCTACCAGGGCCATGGCGGGCTGGCAGCCGGCCATGGCGTTCCCATCCTGTGGCCCACCATGACGGAGGGCGGCATCCAGGTGAACCGCGCCGGGCGCCGCTTTGCCGACGAGTCGCGCGGCTATTCCGAACAGGCAGCGCGCGTGAATGCCCAGCCCGGCGGGATTGCCTACAGCATCTGGGACGCCCGCATCGAGCAGGTGATGCAGCAGTTCGAGGACCATCGCGACGCGCATCGCGCCGGCGCGATCCTGACGGCGGACGATGTGGCAGGGCTGGCCAGCCGGATCGGCGTGCCGGCCGACGCGCTGGCAGCGACCCTTGCCGAAGTGGCGGCGTGCACAAACACGCACCAGCCCTGCCCGTTTGGCCGGATCTTCGCGCAGCGGCCGGTGCTCGCCCCGCCCTGGTTTGCCGCGCGCGTGACCGGCGCACTCTTCCACACGCAGGGCGGGCTTTGCGTCGACACGCGCGCGCGGGTGCTTGGCCGCAGCGGAACGCCGATGCCCAACCTGTTCGCAGGCGGCGGGGCTGCGCGCGGCATTTCGGGGCCGGGCGCTTCCGGCTATATCGCCGGCAACGGCCTGCTTGCTGCCACTGGTCTCGGGCGGATCGCGGGGCTTTCGGCCGCCGATGCCGCGAAGGAGAAGCGCCCATGAAGAATCTCGCGCCGATGACGGACCATCCCGCCCTGCTTCCGCTCGACCATGACGATCGCGCGCGCGGGGCCTTCGCATTCACCCTTCGCAACCATGTGACCTCGCGGCTGATGCCCGGCACCCGCATCCTGTTCGACGGCCGCGCAAGGGCGCGCTTTGCGGCAACCCATGGGCGGCAGCCGCAATCGCCGGGCGAGATCCGGCAGGCGATGGATGCCGACCCCTGGTATCGCTTCTATCTTTCGGCGCGGCGCACCAGCCAGGAACTGATCTGGGCGTCGCTCATTCCGGCAGCAGAGGCGGCCCCTCCCCCGGCCGATGTCGGCGGGGCGGGCGGCACGCTGACCCTCGATCCCGGCGTCGAGGCCCCCGCCTATGTGGGGGCGATCGACATCCACTGCATGCCCGGCGGCTATCTGGCAGACCGCGGCGATGGCGACATCGCCGCTGGCGCCATCTATGACCGGGGTGTCCACATCTACATGTCGGGGCTGATGGGGCCGGCCAACGATGCCGTGGGCCAGCTTGCTGCGCGCTTTCTTGCAGCGCGCCTGCCCGACTTCCGGCCGCGGCGCATCCTCGACATGGGCTGCGGCGTGGGCCATGCCACCCTGCCCTGGGCAGGCGTCTGGCCGGAGGCCGAGCTGCATGCGATCGACGTCGGGCGGGCGTTGCTGCGCTATGCGCATCTGCGCGCCGAAGGGCTTGGCGTTGCCGTGCATTTCCGGGAAGCCAATGCCGAGGCAACGCCTTTCCCGGATGGCCATTTCGACCTTGTCGCCTCTTCCATCATGCTGCACGAGACGTCTTCGGCCGGGCTGCCGCGGATCCTGGCGGAAAGCTGGCGGCTGCTGGCGCCAGGCGGCGTGATGCTGCACGTGGACCAGCCGCGCTTCGATGAGGACGACCCCTGGGCGACCTTCCTCCAGGAGAATGAGACCCACTACAACAACGAACCCTTCTGGCGGCGCTACCGGCGGATCGACCTTGCCGCACAGGCCCGCGAGGCAGGCTTCGAGACGGTCGAGCTGGCGATCCTTTCCGCAGACGTGGTGCGCCAGAGCCAGAACAATGCGCCCGGCGAGGCGAAGGCGGATGCCAAGGGCTTCCTCGCGCTGCTGGCGGTGAAGGCATGAGCGCGGGCACGCTTCCCCGGCATGTGAAGGGCGGGCGGCCCGCCGTTCATGCCGATCCGGCGATTGACCGGCTGATCCGCATGGTGCTGACGCTGACCAGCGAAATCTCCGTCCTTTCCGAGCGGCTGGCAACGGTGGAGGCGCTTGCCGGCATTGATCCGGCCGCAATCGACGCCTTCACGCCCGATGCCAAGGCAACGGCGCAGCGCGAGAAGCGGCGCGAGGCCCTGATCGACCGCGTGCTGGCGGATCTGCACGAGGAGCTGGATGCCGTTGCCGCCGGCGAGGATCGCGACCGCTACTGGGACACGATCCGGGCCATCGAGGAAGGCGAGGTCTAGCGCGGGGCCGTCTCGCGCGGGGCCGTCTCGCGCTTCAGGATGTTGATGATGGCCGCCTGCACCTTCGGGTCCGGGATCGGGCCCGAGGAAATGATCATGGTGGTGCCGGGCATGTTGCGCTGCGGATCGGCGATGTAGGCGGCCATCGCTTCCTCCGTCCACACCAGCCCGCCCTCGCGCGCGGCGCGCATCGCCTCCGAATAGGCGAAACCGGGGACGGTGCCGGCCCTTTGCCCCATGATGTTGTAGAGATTGGGGCCGATCTTGTGCTGGTCGCCGCCGGGCTGGAGATTGTGGCAGAAGCGGCACCATTTGAAGGTCTCGGCTTCCACCTGGCGCTCGAAGGCGTCAGCCGGCGCGATCTCGGGCGTGGCGACGGCTGGCGTCGTGTGCCAGTCCACGCCTTCGACGGCAGCGACATCGGCTGCTCCCGAGAAGGGGGACACGCGGAAGAGGAGCCATGGGCCCGAGGCGCCAAGGGCGACAAGGGCCAGGGCTGCAAGCGCCGAGACCGCGCGCGCGGCCGGCGAGACCTGCCGGCTGCGCGGCGGCACGGCCTTGCCGCGATGCAGCAGGAAGGCGATGCCCGCAATCGCTGCCGCAAGCGCCCACAGGATGCCGACTGCCACCGGCCCGGGATCCGGCGAACGGAAGGTCGCAAAGGCATAGACGGTCGACGACAGCCCGAGAAAGGCAAAGGCGCCATGGCCGGGCGGAAAGGCCGAAAGCAGGCCGCGATGGAAGCGCAGCGACGTGAAGGCCGCCGTGAGGCAGGCGGCAAGGTTCAGGACCACGAGCATGAAACCGAGGCCGGAATGGAAATAGCCGGCTGCCTGCCAGACCGCGCGATCGCGGCCCATGCCCTGCGGCAGCAGCAGCGGGCCGAGATGCACCTTCAGTCCGTCTGCCCAGGCATAGACGAGCCCGAGAAGGGGCGCGCCGATGAGCAGAAGGAGGGTGGCAAGCGCCAGCGCCCGGCCCCAGGCGAAGGCCGATGCCGGCAGGCCGGGGGGCGGCGCGGGCTTCTCCTTCGTCCAGGCCCAGAGGCGCAGGATCGCCGCCACGAGGATCAAGGTGCCGATGAGATAATGGATGCCGCGCAGCTCCTCGCGCAGCGGCAGCAGGCGATCGGTGCGCGCCAGCGTCGTGGTGACGGCAGCATGGGCGACATAGAGGGCGGCAAGCGCCCAGCCGGAGAGGATGCCTAGGCGCGAATAGCCAGGAGAGGAAGAGCCAGCCATCTTTCCTGTGGTGACAGACCGCATGGCGGCTCCCCTGGCAAGAGACGGCATCTGTCCGCTGTGCGGATAATGGCCGCCCGGTGCGCGATGCGGGGGCATGGCAGGTGCGAGGACGCACCGATGATGCGCGCACGCGTGCTGCTGGCTGCCCTTGTTGCCGTTGCTGCGGCACCGGCTGGCGCTGCACCGGCCAGCAGTGCACCTGCCTATCCGCCGATGGCGGCAGCGGAAGCCGAGCGGATCTATCGGGAGCGGTTCCAGGCCCTGATGGCGGGCGGCGGCGAGACCGCGGCAAGCTATGATCCGCTGGAAGCCGTGCCGGGCGCCGATCCGCCGCGCCGCTGGCAGACGGCAAGGCCACAGGCAAGGCAGCTCGATCCGGCGGCAGTCGCCGAGGCTGCCACGGTGGCCGAGGCGGCGCGGTCGAGCGCCTTTCTCGTCCTGCGCGAAGGCGCGATCGTGGCCGAGCAGTATTTCGGCGGCGCGACGGCGGACACGCCGCTCGTTGCGAAATCGCTTGCCAAGCCGCTGACGGCAATCGCCGTCGGCCGCGCGATCGCGCTTGGGAAGATCGCCTCGCTCGACCAGCCGGTTGCGGATTTCCTGCCCGAGTGGAAGGGAAAGCCGCAGGCAGAGATCCGCGTGCGGCACCTGCTCGACATGCGCTCGGGCCTGCTCGCGCAGGGCTTTTCCACCGACCCGGACAATATCTGGTCGCGCGCCTATCTCTCGCCCGTCCACGAGAAGGTGATGCTCGAGGACTATCCGCTCACCGATCCGCCGGGCAGCATCTATGAATATTCCAACGTGACCTCGGAACTGGTGGCGCTCCTCCTCGAGCGGGCGACCGGCATGCGCTATGCCGCCTTCCTGTCGCGCGAGGTGCTTGCACCGCTTGGCCTTCCCGGCGGCAGCGTCTGGGTGAACCGGCCGGGGGGCCTTGCCCATTCGGGCTGCTGCATCCTGCTGCCGGCGCGGACCTGGCTGGGGCTGGCGCAGCTGCTGCTCGACGACGGCCTGGTGAACGGCAGGCCGTTCCTGCCAGAGGGCTATGTGGCGCAGATGCGGCAGGGAACCGCGGAAAACCCGCACTATGGCCTGGGAGTGTGGGTGGCCGGCCCCTATGTCGAGCGGCGGGGGTTTGCCAATCCGTCCCGGCCGGCGCCAAAGGTGCTCCATTCCGAGCCCTATCTGGCGGCCGACACCTTCCTGTTCGACGGCAATTCCAACCAGGTGGTGTTCATCGTGCCCTCGGCCAGGCTGATCGTGCTGCGCATGGGCGACACGCCGCCCAGGAGCCCGGAGTGGGACAATGCCGCCTTCCTCAACCGTATCCTGCGGGGGCTGGCGCCAGGCGCTGCGAAACTGGAACCGCAGCCGCGCTGAGCGGCTTCGCAAGGCCCCTCGCCTTGCCTAGAAAGGCCGGCGAAGGGAGAGGAAGATGCGATATCTGCTGGCGATCCTTGCGCTTGCAGCTGCCGTGCCGGCCGCGGCGGCTCCGGTCGTCATCCAGGCGGACCGGGTGCTGGCAGAGCCGGGCAAGGCGCCACGCGGGGTCACGTCCATCGTGGTGGAAGGCGGGCGGATCGTGGCGCTGCTCGACGGGCGGCAGGCACCCCCTGGTGCCACCGTCATCGATCTCGGCCGCCGGTTCGTGCTGCCGGGCCTCATCGACTGCCATGTGCATCTCGAGTCGGACGCGGGCGGCACGGCAGGCTTCGTCGAGGCGCTGACCCAGTCGCCCGGCCATGCCGCCCTGCGCGCGCAGTGGAACGGCATGAAGACGCTTGCCGCCGGTTTCACGACGGTGCGCAACCTGGGCGACCGGACGGGGGCGACGCTGGCCCTGCGCGATGCCATCAACGCAGGCTGGGTGAAGGGTCCGCGGATCATCGACGCCGGACGCTCCATTTCCGTGACCTCCGGGCACATGGACGCCACGCTCTCGCTTGCCGAGATGCTGCACGGCAGCATTCCGCAGGACAATCTGTGCAATTCGCCCGAGCAATGCCGGGAGGCGGTGCGGCGGCAGGTGCGACGCGGGGTCGATGTCATCAAGATTGCAACCACTGGCGGGGTCAACAGCCGGATCGGCGCGGGGCTGGATCAGCAGATGTTCGCAGACGAGGCGCGCGCGGTGATCGAAACCGCAAGGCTTCACGGCAAGCAGGTGGCGGTGCATGCCCATGGCACGGGCGGGATCAATGTCGCCCTTGCGCAGGGCGCAGCTTCCATCGGTTT
>JBDNCK010000046.1:0-9169 GCA_046719675.1 Sphingomonadaceae bacterium
CTGCTGTCACAGGGCTGGAAGGACGCCCACACGTCGCTCGAGCTCAATGCGCGCAATCCCCAGGTCTGGATGCGGGTGGCCCCGCAGGCGCTCTCCGTTCAGCCCTATCGCATCAGCAGGGGCGAAATCGTCCTGCCCCTCGTGCTGGAGGCGACCTCGGAGACGTTCGTCGGGCCAAGGCCGCCGGATCCGCCGGTCGCGCCCCTGCCACCCCCGGCCAGCCTTGATGCGGACGGGTTCCGCCTCGTGATCCCGGTCGTCGCCGATTACGAAGTGCTGGAAGGCGTGCTGCACCGCGCGCTCGCCAAGGCGGCAGCCAGGGGCATCATGGTCCCCGTGCTGGGTGCCGTCGATGCCCGCTTCGGCCGCCCGACCATGTACGCAACCAGGGACCGGCGCCTGGCCGTCGGCCTGCCGATCGACGCGCAGGCAGGCGCGATGCGGGCAAAAGGCATGGTCTGGCTGACCGCGGAAGTCTGGAACGCGCCGGACACCCAGACGCTCGAGGTGCGCGACCTGAGGCTCACCGGCGACATTGCCGGGCCGCAGGGCGCGCTGCTGCTGGCGGTGGCCCAGGCCCCGGTCGTAAGCGAAGCGATCGCAGACGAGCTCACCCAGAATTTCACGCGCGATTTCCTGAAGCTGCGCGGCAAGATCGACCGCGCGCTGACCGACAAGCGGCTGGGCATGTTCGTGCTGAATGCAAGGATCGAGGACGTGCGCAACGGCGTCATCCAGCCCCTGGGCCAGGGCGCCTTCCTCCTGGTGGAGGCGGCAGGCACGGCCGAGCTGCGCGTCGCCCCGCCCGTTCCGGCAGCTGCCGCGCAAGCGTCTCGGCGCGGAAGCTGACCGGCGAGGCGCGGCCCGCAGGCCGTTCCTGACCGGGGTCTGTTCCGGGCCTCCGGGCAGCAGCGACCGCAGGCCGATATCGGGCGGCACCACAAGCGCGGCCGGCCCAGGCCGTCCGGCCCCATGGCGCTGACGCAAGGCCTCCGGCAGCCCCGGGGCGGTTCAGCTGCTGGCATCGAGAGCCCGTGGCCGGGAGGTGGTCAGACTGGCCCGGCGACGAGCCGCTTTCGGGGCGCGACAGGGCGGAGGAGCTCGCACGTTCTGGCCCGGGCGACAGGCCGACGGGATCCGGAGGCCCCTGAGGGGCCCGGAGACCTGGTCGAACGCCTTGAAAAAGGCTGGTGCCGCTTGTCAGACTCGAACTGACGACCCCATCATTACGAATGATGTGCTCTACCGGCTGAGCTAAAGCGGCGCGCCCGGTGCGGGAGCGGCGCGCATATCAGCGAGCCTTTCCGGGTTCAAGCCGGGGTTGGCACGCAGCCGGGCTTGGTTTCGCCCTGCCGGCGCGCTAGGCCCGGCCGCATGGCAGAGACCCTGCACCTCGGCAAGGAGTCCGCGCTTCCCGCCTCGCCAGAGGCCGCGGTGCTCGACTATCCGCCCAACCCGCATCCAGGCACCCCCTATCTGGTGCGCTTCACCTGCCCGGAGTTCACCTCGCTCTGCCCGGTCACGGGGCAGCCGGACTTCGCGCATCTCGTGCTCGATTATGTGCCGGAGGCGAGAATCGTCGAATCCAAGTCGCTCAAGCTGTTCCTTGGCGCGTTCCGCAACCATGCCGGCTTCCACGAGGCGGTGACGGTCGGGATCGGCCGGCGGCTGGCGGAAGAGATGCAGCCAGCCTGGCTGCGCATCGGCGGCTACTGGTATCCGCGCGGCGGCATCCCGATCGATGTCTTCTGGCAGACGGGGGCGCCACCAGCCGGCCTGTGGCTGCCCGACCAGGGCGTTCCCCCCTATCGCGGAAGGGGTTGACGCTCGGGGACAAGCCCCGCCAACAGCGCGGCGGCAAGGCAAGGGCCGCAACGGGACAGGGAGAAATTCGGCATGGCAGGTCCGCTGGCGGGCATTCGCATCATCGAGATGGCCGGAATCGGGCCGGGCCCCTTCTGCGGCATGATGCTGGCGGATCATGGCGCGGAGGTGATCCGGGTGGAGCGGCCGGGCAACCAGGCGCCGGAACCCGTGCTGGGCCGCAGCCGCAGGTCGATCATCGTCAACCTGAAGTCGCCCGAAGGGGTGAGTGTCGTGCGCGCGCTTGCGAAATCGGCTCATGGCTTCTTCGAGGGCCTGCGGCCGGGCGTGATGGAGCGGCTGGGCCTCGGGCCGGAGGTGCTGCTCGCCGACAATCCGAAGCTTATCTATGGCCGGATGACGGGCTGGGGCCAGACCGGACCCTATGCCCAGGCCGCCGGCCATGACATCAACTATATCGCGCTTGCCGGGGCGCTGCATGCCTATGGCCGCGCGGGCGAGAAGCCGACCCCGCCCATCAACATGGTCGGCGATTTCGGCGGCGGCGGCATGCTGCTTGCCTTTTCGATGACCGCTGCCATCCTGAACGCCGAGCGCACCGGGCGCGGGCAGGTGATCGATTGCGCCATGACGGAAGGCGCGGCCGTGCTGATGGGGATGATCTGGGGCTTCCGCGGGCTCGGCGTCTGGGAGGACAGGCGCGGGGTGAACATGCTCGATACCGGCGCCCATTTCTACGACAGCTATGCCTGTGCCGACGGCAAGTTCATCGCGATCGGTTCCATCGAGCCGCAATTCTATGCCGAGCTGCGCCGGCTGACCGGCCTCGATTCCGACCCCGATTTCGATCCGCAGATGGATCGCAGCGCCTGGCCGAAACTCAAGGAGAAGCTCGCTGCGCTGTTCGCCAGCAAGCCGCGCGACCACTGGTGCCAGCTGATGGAGGCAACGGATGTCTGTTTCGCGCCGGTGCTTTCCATGGCGGAAGCGCCCGACCATCCGCACAACCGCGCCCGCCAGACCTTCGGCGAGGTGGGTGGGATGATCCAGCCCATGCCCGCGCCCCGCTATTCGGTGACACAGACAGACAGGCCGCAGGCAGCGCCTCCTGCCGGCGCCCACACCGACGAGGTGCTGGAATCGCTGGGCATGGCGCCCGGGCAGATTGCCGGCCTGCGCGCGTCTGGCGCGATCGGCTGACCAGCGCGAAAGGGCGCGGCCCCGGCCCCTTGCAACCCGCCCGTTTCTGCTAAGGGTTCCGCCGTGGTCCCCTATGCCTGCCATCCCGCCCGGTCGCGCGGCCGCCAGTTCGCCGAGCCGCCCTCGCGCCTGCGCGATGCCTTTGCGCGCGACCGCGACCGGCTGATCCACGCCACCGCCTTTCGGCGGCTGCGCTACAAGACGCAGGTGTTCGTGGCACCGGAAGGCGATCATTTCCGCGTGCGCCTGACCCACAGTCTGGAAGTGGCGCAGATCGCGCGAACCGTCGCTCGCGTCCTTGCCGTGAACGAGGATCTTGCCGAAGTGCTCGCGCTTGGCCACGACATCGGCCACCCGCCCTTCGGGCATTCCGGAGAAGAAGCGCTCGCCGAGGCCATGCAGCCGTTCGGGGGGTTCGACCACAATGGCCATGCCGTGCGCATCCTGACCCTTCTCGAGCTGCGCACGCCGGCCTTTCCCGGCCTCAACCTGTCCTGGGAAGTGCTGGAGGGGCTGGCCAAGCACAATGGCCCGGTTGCAGGGCCCGGCTGGGCGCTGGCGCAGGCCGATGCCGCCTTTCCGCTCGAGCTTGCGACCTGGCCCGGGCTGGAGGCGCAGATTGCCGCCCTTTGCGACGACATTGCCTACAACGCCCATGATCTCGACGATGCGATCCGCGCCGGGCTTGTCACCGTCGAGGAGGCGGTGGCCGACGTGCCGCTGGTGGCCATGCTGTGGAGCCGCGTGAAGGCGGAATGGCCGGGCGAACGCCGCGCCCGCCTGCTCGTGCCCCAGCTCATCCGCGAGCTGATCGGGGAAATGGTGGACAATCTGCTGGCCGAAACCCGCGCCCGGCTGAAGCTGCTGGCCCCGGAGTTTCCCGAGGACATCCGCCGCGCGCCCGCAGCCACGGTCGCCTTTTCCGGCGCGATGGTGGAAGCCCTGCAGCCGCTGCGGCATTTCCTGCGCACCCGCATGTATGCCCATCCGACCGTGCTGCGCCTGCGGGAGCCGGCCGCGGAGGTGGTGAAGGCGCTGCATGCCGTCTTTTGTGCGCAGCCTTCCCTGCTGCCGGAGCGCTGGCAGGAGAGCCTGGGCGAGGATCCGGTTGCCCGCGCCCGCCATGTCGGGGATTATGTGGCCGGAATGACGGACCGGTTCGCGCTTGCCGAGCATGCAAGGCTCGTCGGGCCGCCGCCGCTGCCGGCCGACCTGCCAGTCTGATCCACCCTTCTGATCCGCCCTTCGGATCCGCCCCTACCCCGGCGGCGACACGATCCAGACGTTCGCGCGCACTCGGACCCGCACGCCGGCGAGCGTCCCGCCGCCGCGCGCCAGAAGGCGGGCGATGGCGCCCCCGCGGGGTTCGAGGCCCAGTTCATGGAAGGCGCGTGCCAGCAGCTGGCGGCACAGCTCCGGGGGCAGATCCTCGAGATCCAGATGGAAGCGCCCCGAGACCCGGGACGCCCAGGCGCGCTCGGTCGCCCAGAGAAGGGCCTCGTGCGCGTCGGCAAGATGGGCCGCGCTTGCCGCGGCGCGCGCCGCATCGAGACCGGATGTTCCTGCCAGCAGCCGCCGCGCCCGCGCCCGGTCGAACCGGCCGTCCTCGTTCGACGGGTCGGCCACCACCTCCCAGCCCGTGCCGCAAAGCAGGGCCCGCACGGCGCACCGGCGCTGCGACAGCAGCGGGCGCAGCACCAGGCACCCATGAAGGAACTGCCGCGCCCGGATCCCGGCGAGGCCGGCCAGCCCGCTACCCCGGTTGAGCCGCATCACCAGCGTTTCGGCCTGGTCATCGGCATGATGCGCCGTCAGCAGCGCAGCAAGCCCCTGCTCCCGGCAATGTCGGGCAAGCCGCAGATAGCGTGCCTCCCGTGCTTCGGCCTGCACATTTGCCTGCCCGATCGGCGCATCGGGCGGCAGGATCGCGTGCGGCACGCCAAGCGATCGGGCAATCGCGGCCACCTGCGCTGCTTCGCGGGCGCTTTCCGCGCGCAGGCCATGGTCCACCGTGAGCGCCTGCACCTCGCCCGCAAAGGCCTCGGCCGAAAGCTTCAGGAGGGCAAGCGAGTCCGCACCGCCCGAGACGGCAACGGCCAGTGGCAGGGCAGGCGACGGGGCGGCAAGCTTCAGGACCTGCGCACGCAGCCAGGCCGCGGTCAGGGGCTGCAGCGCTCCCAGCGTCTCACGCTCCGCAACCGGCTGCCGCGCGGGCACGCCCGTTCTCGGCGGCAAGCGCGCCCGTCAGCCGTTCCGGATAGGCGGTGCGCAACTGGTCGAGCGCCTGGCAGGCGGCCTTGGGCTGCTTCATTTCGGTGAGCGCCCGGCCCAGCCAGAGCAGGCTTTCCGCGGCCCGCTGGCCCTTGGGCCATGTCTGGTAGCCGGTCAGGAACAGCTTGGCGGCCTCGGCCGGCTGATTGAGCTGCATGAGCGACCGGCCCGCCCAATATTGCGCGTTCGACGCCCGCGGGTGCTTCGGGTTGTCGCGTGCGAAGGCGGCAAGCTCGGCATGGGCGCGGGCGAAATCCCTTTGCTCATAGAGCCGGTAAGCAGCGAGGTAGCGTGCCTCCGGATCGGCGGCTGGTGCTGCTGCGCTGGCGGCAGGGGGGGCGGGCTCGGGCGCTGGTGCCGCCGGGGAAGCCGCCGAGGGAGCTGCCGAAGGAGCCGCCGCCGGAGCCGCTGCGGAGGGCGCAGCAGCAGGCCCGGCCGCAGGCGTCTTTCCTTCCAGCGTGTCGAGCCGGAACTCGCTGTCGGCTTTCGCGCGCTCGAAATTCTGCTGAAGCTGCCGCAGCCGGAACTGCAGCTCCTCGATCTGGCCCGTCAGCTCGCGCTGCTGCGCTTCCAGCCGGTCGACGCGCTGCGCAAGCTCGAACAGGGCCGATGGCGCGGCCGCCTCGGGTTCCGCCTGGGCCGGCTCTTGGGACGGCACCTCCTCGGCGGCAAAGAACCGGCGGTCGCCGCCGGGAAAGACCTGCCGCTGCACCGCGCGCATCTGGCTTTCGAGCGTTGTCACCCTGCGCTCGACTCCGCGCATCTGGTCGGCGGTTGCCACCGACACCCCTTGCGCTGTCGCGGAGCTGGCCAGCACCAGGACCAGGATCATTGCCAGAATGCGCATGCGTGCCGCCTTTCCTGCTCCGTTTCACTGCCCCTAGCCTGAGCGGAGCCTGAATCGGAAGGGTCAGGGTGTGGCCTCGGGAAGCCCGGCGCGCGGGGTCGCGCGCGCCAGCAGGTCTTCCGGCAGCAGCGACTGGCGGGCAAGCACTTCGCCGGCGCCGCCAAGCGGTGGCAGGACTTCGCCGCCAACGGAGACGTCAAGCGCACCTGCGCGGCCGGCACGCAGCACCCATGGCCGGCCCGGGGGAATGTCGAGCGCCTGGCCCGCGGCAAGCGTGCCTTCGAACAGCCGCTCCGGCCCGTCGCTCACCCGGATCCACACATCGTCCCGGGCGACGAGACGAACCGGGCCGGATGCGCCAGCGGGCGCGTCCTCCCCGTGCGGCTCGACATCCGGGGGCGGGGGAAGCGCTGCGGCAACTGGGGCTGCCGCCTCGTCCGGCGCGTCGGGCAGCGGCTCGTCAAAGAGGCCCATCCCCCAGAGCGCCAGCAGAACCACCGCGAGCAACCCGACAAGCGCCGAGCCGATCACGAGCCCGCGCGATGGCAGCCGGCGCTGGTCGAGCGGCTCCACGTCGACAAGGGTCGGCACCGGCTCGCCCTTCATGGATTCCCTTCGATAGCGCTCGGCAGCCTCGGCCGGGTCCATGCCGACAGTGCGGGCATAGGCCTTCACGAACCCGATGGTGTAGGTGAGCGCCGGCAGGTCCGCATGACGGTCCGCCTCGATGGCAGTCAGGATGCCCGGGCGCACCTTCGTCCGGTCCGCGATTTCGGCAAGCCCCAGCCCGAGGCCCTCGCGCGCGCGCCTCAACTCCGTGCCGAGCGTCTGCGGCTCCGGCACGGGAAAGGGATGCACATTGTCGGGAGCCTCGGGCGCGGCCGGCTCCTCGACCCGCTTTTCTCCAGGCGTCGCCACCTTCTTCTCCCGCCGGGGACTTTGCGACCCAGCGCAAGTTTCTAGACGAACATGATGAAGAGTCAATGAAACCCGGGTTGCGGCATTGCTTCGGCCCACCCGACCTTGTCGCAGGCCGGCGCGACTTGTATGGCGCAGCGCTTCGCCCGCCAGCCAGGTCCGGACTTTCGATGCCGCTTCGCAACATCGCCATCATCGCCCATGTCGATCATGGCAAGACGACCCTCGTCGACCAGCTGTTCCGGCAGTCGGGCACGTTCCGCGACAACCAGCGGGTGGCCGAGCGCGCCATGGACTCGAACGACCTCGAGCGTGAGCGTGGCATCACCATCCTGGCAAAATGCACCAGTGTCGAGTGGCATGGCACGCGGATCAACATCGTGGACACGCCCGGACACGCCGATTTCGGCGCCGAGGTGGAGCGGATCCTCTCGATGGTGGACGGGGTCGTCCTGCTGGTCGATGCCGCCGAAGGGCCGATGCCGCAGACCAAGTTCGTGCTGTCCAAGGCGCTGGCGCTGGGGCTCAGGCCGATCGTCGTCGTCAACAAGGTGGACCGGCCGGACGCGCAGCCGCATGTCGTGCTCGATGCCGTCTTCGACCTGTTCGTGGCGCTTGGCGCCAGCGACGCGCAGCTGGACTTTCCGGTGCTCTATGCGTCAGGCCGCGCCGGCTATGCCGGGCCGGAGCCGTCTGTTCGCCAGGGGACGCTGGAGCCACTCTTTGATCTCATCCTTGCGCATGTGCCGCCGCCTGCCGCCGACCCCGACGAGGCGTTCCGGCTGCTCGTGACCCTGCTCGACCGTGATCCCTTCGTGGGGCGGATGCTCACCGGCCGGATCGCGGCTGGCCGGCTTGCCATGAACATGCCCATCCGCGCGCTTGACCGCGACGGCAGCGTGGTGGAGGAGGGCCGCGCCACCAAGATCTTCGCCTTTCGCGGGCTGGAGCGGGTTCCGGTGGAGGAAGCCGGGGCCGGCGACATCGTTTCGATCGCTGGCCTGCAACGGGCAACCGTTGCCCACACCATTGCCGAGGCCAGCGTCTGCGAGCCGCTTGCCGCCCAGCCCATCGACCCGCCAACCCTTTCCATCCGGCTTTCCGTGAACGACAGCCCCTTTGCCGGGCGCGAAGGTTCGAAGGTGACCAGCCGGATGATCCGCGACCGGCTGCTCCTGGAAGCGGAGGGCAATGTCGCCATCCGCGTCGCCGAAAGCGAGGGCAAGGACAGTTTCGAGGTGTCCGGGCGCGGCGAGCTGCAGCTTGGCGTGCTCATCGAGACGATGCGGCGCGAAGGCTTCGAACTCACCATCGGCCGGCCGCAGGTGATCGTGAAGATGGACGACCTCGGCCATCGGCTCGAACCCTATGAGACGATCATCGTCGACGTCGACCAGGAGTATCAGGGGATCGTGGTCGAGAAGCTTGCCATCCGCAAGTGCGAGCTTCTCGACATGGCGCCGTCTGGCGGCGACAAGCTTCGGCTCACCTTCACCGGCCCCACCCGCGGCCTCATCGGCTATCATGGCGAGTTCCTCTCGGATACGCGGGGCACCGGCATCATGAACCGCCTGTTCGACCGCTACGGCCCCTGGAAGGGGCCGATTGCCGGCCGCGCGACGGGTGTCCTCATCTCGACCGAGACGGGGGCCGCCGTCGGCTATGCGCTCGGCAGCCTCGAGGAGCGGGGCGTGCTGATGGTGGCACCCGGAGACCCGGTCTATCAGGGGATGATCATCGGCGAGAATGCCCGCGGCGAGGATCTCGAGGTCAATCCGCTGCGATCGAAGCAGCTCACCAACTTCCGGGCATCGGGCAAGGATGATGCGCTGCGCCTGACGCCGCCGAAGCGACTGAGCCTCGAGCAGGCGATTGCGTGGATCGAGGAGGACGAGTGCGTGGAAGTCACGCCCAAGGCCATCCGCCTGCGCAAGCGCTTCCTTGACCCGCACGAGCGCAAGCGCCAGGCGCGCGCCGCCAAGGCGGGATGAGCTTTGCATCCGCCATGCCGCTGGCGCTTGCAGCGGCGCGCGAGGCTGCGATGGCAGGCGAAGTGCCGGTGGGAGCGGTCGTGACGGCCGGCGATGGTGCTGTGCTGTCACGCGCCCA
>JBDNCK010000047.1:0-9111 GCA_046719675.1 Sphingomonadaceae bacterium
TCCGCCTCGCGCGCAGGGTCGGCCGGCGGCAGCCCGCTTGCCGCCTTGAAGGCACCGACGCGCTTGGTGATCTTGAACCGCTCGGCAAGCAGATGCACGAGGGCAGCGTCGATATTGTCGATGCTGCGGCGGAAATCCTGGAGCGATTCGGACATGTCTCCCCTTATGGCTGCCGCATTGCGACATGAAAGTCCTTGCCAAGCCCGCTTCTGACCCATAGCCCCGAGGGCAAGATGAGCACGCCCGGCGCACAGGTCCTGCCCTTCCCGGGCGCGAAACCGAGCCTCCAGCCCCTGATGACGCTGGTGGCGCCGGGCCTCAATGCCGTCAACCGCGTGATCCTCGACCGCATGCAGAGCGAGGTCGCGCTCATTCCCGAGCTTGCCGGCCACCTGATTGCCGGTGGCGGCAAGCGGCTGCGGCCCATGCTCACGCTCGGCAGCGCGGCCGCGCTCGACTATCAGGGGGATCGTCACCATCGCCTCGCGGCTGCCGTCGAGTTCATCCACACGGCAACGCTGCTGCACGACGATGTCGTCGACGGCTCGAACATGCGCCGGGGGCGGGCCACCGCCAATGTGATCTGGGGCAACGAGGCCTCGGTCCTTGTCGGGGACTATCTCTTCTCGCGGGCGTTCGAGCTGATGGTGGAGGACGGCTCGCTCAAGGTGCTGAAGATCCTGAGCCGGGCAAGCGCCGTCATTGCCGAGGGTGAAGTCGCCCAGCTGACGGCCCAGCGCCAGGTGGAAACCAGCGAGGAGCGCTATCTCGCGATCATCTCGGCCAAGACTGCTGCCCTGTTCGCCGCCGCCTGCCAGATTTCCGCCGTCGTCGCCGAACGGCCGCAGAAGGTGGAGGATGCGCTCGAAGCCTATGGCCGCAACCTCGGCATCGCCTTCCAGCTCGTGGATGATGCGATCGACTATGTCTCCGATTCGGAGACGATGGGAAAGCTTTCGGGCGACGACTTCCGCGACGGCAAGGTGACGCTTCCCGTCATCCTCGCCTATGCGCGCGGCGACGAAAGGGCGCGCCGCTTCTGGGCGCGCGCCATGAGCGGCCGGGCCAATGGCGCCGACGAGCTGGCCGAGGCCGTCTCCCGCCTCGAAGGCACGGGGGCAATCGCCGACACGCTGGCGCGTGCGCGCCTCTTTGGCAGCCGGGCGCTCGATGCGCTGGGCGTGCTGCCGCCAACGGCTGCCCGCGCGGCACTTGCCGAAACCGTCGCCTTCGCGATTGACCGCGCCTACTGAGCTTCCCGTTGCTGCGGCACTTGCCGCCCTGCGGCAGGCGCTGGCCCAGGGGCCGAACGCCGTGCTGGTGGCGCCGCCGGGGGCCGGCAAGACGACCCTGGTGCCCGGCGCCCTGCTGGGCGAGCCCTGGGTTGCGGGCGGCCGGCTCCTCGTGATGCTGCCCCGCAGGCTTGCCGCGCGCGCAGCTGCCGAACGGATTGCAGCCCTGGTTGGCGGCACGGTGGGCCGGGACGTCGGCTATGTCACCCGGCTCGAGACGGCAACCTCGCCGCAGGCCCGAATCGAATGCCTGACCGAAGGGGTGTTCGTGGCCCGGCTCCTGGCCGAGCCCGACCTGCCGGGCGTTGCCGGCCTGCTGTTCGACGAAGTGCATGAACGCAATCTCGAGGGCGACCTCGGCCTTGCCCTTGCCCTCGACGCGCAGGGCGCCTTCCGGCCAGACCTGCGGATCCTTGCCATGTCGGCAACGGTCGATGGCGCCGCCTTTGCGCGCCTGATGGGCGGCGCCCCCGTCATCGAGGCGCCCGGCCGCGCCCATTCGCTGGAGCTGCGCTACCGCCCGCCGCGCCCCGGCGAGCCGCTGGAGGCAGCCGTTGCGCGCGCTGCTGCAGAAGCGCTGCAGGCATGTTGCGGTTCGGTGCTGGTGTTCCTTCCCGGCGTTGCGGAGATTGCGCGTGCCGCGCGCGCGCTGGGCCAGCCGGCGGGTGTCCGGGTGCTGCCGCTGCATGGCAGCCTGTCGCCCCTTGCCCAGCGGCGGGTGCTGGATCCCGCTTTCGAGCCGTCCCTGCGGAAGGTGATTCTCGCCACCAGCATCGCCGAAAGCTCGCTCACCATCGAGGGCGTCAGGGCCGTGGTCGACTCGGGCCTTGCCCGCCGGCCGCGCTACGATCCCGGAACCGGGCTGACCCGGCTCGAGACGGGCCGCGCCAGCCAGGCAAGCGCCACGCAGCGCGCCGGCCGGGCAGCGCGGCAGGGGCCCGGCCTTGCCATCCGCCTGTGGGCCGAGGGCGAGACCCGCGGGCGCATTCCCTTCGAGCCACCGGATATCCTGGCAGCAGACCTCTCCAGCCTGGTGCTCACCTGCGCGCGCTGGGGCCTGCCGCCGGAGCGGCTGGCGATGCTCGACCAGCCGCCCGCTGCCGCCCTCGCTGATGCACGGCAGCGGCTGGCGGGCCTTGGTGCGCTCGATCCTGCTGGCGCCGTCACGGCAACCGGCCGGCAGATTGCCGCCGTTCCGCTCGCGCCTGCGCTTGCTGCGATGCTGTGCCAGGCGGCGCGTGCCGGGGAGGCGCGCATGGGTGCGCGGATTGCCGTCCTGCTTTCGGAGCGGGGCGCGGGCGGCGATGCAACTGATCTTGCCGGGCGGCTTGCCGCCCTTGCGCGCGACGGCCCTGCGCGCCTGCTCAGGCTTGCCGAACGCTGGGCGCAGCAGGCCGAGCGCCTGCAACCGGCCGAACCCGCAGCCAGCAGGCCGGAGGCGGCAACTCTCCTCGCCACGGCCTTTCCGGATCGTGTCGCCCGCCGCCGTCGGGCGCCAGGCGCGCGGGATGCGGAGGTCTCCTACCTGATGGCAGGCGGCCGGGCGGCAGTCATTGCCAGCACCGATCCGCTGGCAACCAGAGAGTGGCTGGTCGTTGCCGATGCAACCGGCAGCGGCCCCGACGCCCGGATCCGGCTTGCCGCCGACTTCACGGACGGGATCGGTGCCTGGGCGGACCGGCACGCGACCCGGCAGGCGGAAGTCCGCATCGAGGGCGACCGGGTCGTGGCGCAGGAAACGCGCATGCTGGGCGCCATCCGGCTCGGCTCGGCGCCCTTGGCCGAGCCCGACCCGCAGCTGGTGGGAAGAGCCATTGCCGCCCATCTGCTTGCGCGGCCGCTGCCGCTTCCCGAAGCGGAGGCGCGCATGTGCGCGCGGCTGCGTGCGGCCGTCGCCCACGGCTTCGAGGGGCTGCCCGCGCTCGACGATGCGGCACTTGTGGCCGCGCTTCTCGCGCGTGCGGGCCGTGTGCGCCGCCTGTCGGACCTTCCCTGGGAAGGCCTCTTCGCCTCGCTGGTGCCGCCCGGGCTGGCGCCGCTGCTCGATCGGTTTGCGCCGGCGCATCTTGCAACGCCGGCCGGCGTGCGCGCCGCAATCGCCTATGATGCGGACGCCTGCCCGGAGGCGGAAGTGCGCGTGCAGGCGCTCTTCGGGCTGGACCGGCACCCGCACGTGCTGGGCGATGTGCCCCTCACGCTGGCGCTGACCTCGCCGGCCGGCCGGGTGATCGCCCGGACGCGCGATCTCCCAGGCTTCTGGCGCGGCGCCTGGGCCGATGTCCGGCGGGATCTGAAGGGCCGCTACCCGAAGCATGACTGGCCGGAAGATCCGCTGACCGCCATTGCCACGCTGCGCAGCAAGGCCGCAGCGGCCCGGGCTTGACGCGAGGCACTGCGCCGGACACGAGGCGGCATGACGGCAGAAGAGGAAGCGCGCGCGCTCGTCGATGCGCTTGGCCCCGACGCGCTTGCGAAGGCTGCTTCCTACACGCTGGGAAACCACTGGCTGCTGCTCTGGGGGTTTCTTGCGTCCCTGATCGCCGTGCTGGTGATCGTCCGGCTGCGGCTGCTCGAGCGCATCCCCGTCTCTCCTGCGCGCGCCAATCTGCGCGCCTTCGTGCTGGCGGCTGCCTTTGCGCTTCTGCTTGCCCTGCTCACGCTTCCCTTCGACATCTATCGCAGCTGGTGGCGGGAGACGGCCTACGGCCGCACCAGCCAGCCGCTTGGCGACTGGCTGGGGCAGGGCGCCCTTGCCACGGCCATCATGGGTCTTGTCGCAGGCGGGCTTGCGGTCGGGGTCTATGCCCTCATCCGCCGCGCAGGCCGCTTCTGGTGGCTCTGGTCGGGAGGGCTGGTCGCCTCGGCCATGACCGGGCTGCTGCTGCTCGGGCCCGTCCTCATCGAGCCGCTGTTCAACGCCTTCACGTCGCTGCCGACAGGCGAGGTGCGCGAGGCGCTTGAGATCCAGGCTGCTGCCGCCGGCGTTCCGGCAGACCGCATCTTCGTCTATAATGGCTCCCGCCAGTCCAACAACTTCACCGCCAATGTGTCGGGCCTGTTCGGATCGGCCCGCATCGCCATTTCCGATGTCGCGCTCATGGGGGCGAATCTCGACGAAGTGCGCGCCGTCACCGGCCATGAGATCGGCCATTATGTGCTGGGCCATGTCTGGCGCTCGGTGCTGCTGTTCGCGGGTCTTTCCCTCCTGTTCTTTCTTGCGGTCGATCGCCTCTATCCGCGGATTGCCCCCATGATTGGCGTGCGTGCGCCCCTGTCGGACCCTGCCGGGCTGCCTGTCCTCTTCCTGATCGTCTCGGCGGTCGCGCTTCTCGCCCAGCCGCTCGTCCATGCCCACACCCGGATCGGCGAGCGGGAAGCGGACCGCTACAGCCTTGAGACCGTGAACCTTCCCGATGCGCTGGCAAGCGCCCTTGTAAAGACCGCCGAATATCGGGATCCGCGGCCGTCCCGGCTGCAGGAACTGCTGTTCTACAGCCACCCCAGCGTCGAGCGGCGCGTGCTGGCTGCCATGCAGTGGAAGCGCGCCAACCCGCCGGCGGCTTCTTGATTTCGGAAGCCGCGGCGCCTTTATCGCTGCGCATGGTGCGGGCGCGAATCTATCAGCAGGGAAAGCCGGCAACCCAGAGCGGCCGCGCGCGCGCCGATCGCTTCGTGCTGGAATATGAAGGCGATCAGCCCAAGCGGCCCGATCCGCTGATGGGCTGGGCAGGCGGCGGCGACACGGTGGAGCAGGTGCGCCTGACCTTTCCAACGCTCGAGGCCGCCCTTGACTATGCGAGGCGCAAGGGGATCGAGGCCGAAGTCGTGCCGCCGGCGCCCAAGCGGCCGGTGCTGCGCTCCTACGCCGAGAACTTCCGCTAGGCCTTCCGCGTCGCTAGGGGGTCAGCTTCGTGGGACCCCGTAGCTCAACTGGATAGAGCGCCTGCCTTCTAAGCAGGGGGTTGCGTGTTCGAGTCACGCCGGGGTCGCCATCCCCCATTGCGGAACCTTCGGGAGCGCGCCAGATTGGCCCTTCGGAAGGAGATGCCCATGAAAGTGCCGCACGGCGCTGCCATCGTCGTGGCCGATGGAGGCCGCTTTGCCCTGTTCCGGAACCGGGGCACGCCCTTCGACCCGGACCTCGAACTCATCGAGCAGGAAGCGGCGGATTTCCCCAAGACGTCGGAACTGGGCGCGGACCGTCCGGGCCGCGCGTTCGAGAGCGTCGGTGCGCGCCGCAGCGCCTATGAGATGACCGACATCCGCGACAAGGTGGAGGAGGATTATTGCCGGGACATCGCGCGCCGGGTGGAGCAGCTTGTCGCGGGCACCCGCGAGGGCGTGCTGCTCGTCGCCGCGCCGAGAGCACTTGGCACCATCCGCGACGCGCTTTCCGGCGAGGCGCGGGCCAGCCTCACTGCCGAAGTCGCGAAGGACTATACCGGGCTTTCGGCTGCCGAGGTTGGCAGGCTGCTTGCCAACCTGCCCGACTGAGGCTCAGCCGCTCGGATTGTTGGCCTGGTGGAGGACATAGGCGCGGATCGCCTCGGCCTCCTCGGGGCTCAGATGGCGCGCGAAGGAGACCATGCCATTGTCGGCGAGGCTTCCTTTCAGCACCACTTCCTCCCAGGCGCTGCGGTCGGCGGTGATCTGTGACCAGCGCAGGTCCGGCAGCACGCCGGACGACATGGCGAGCGGGCCATGGCAGACGGCGCAGTTCCTCGAATAGTGCAGGAGCCCCGCGTCCACCAGCTTCGCATCCCCGAAGGCCGGCGCCTTGGGCGTGCGGTCCACCACCGGCAGCTCCGGATCGGGAATGCTGCCCCTGCCACCGAGGCGGAAGGTCACCACCCGGCCAAGCGCGGGCGGGATCTCGCGCTCGAAGAAGAAGCCCGCAGCAAGCGCGAAGGCCGAGCCCCAGCCGGTTGCGACCGTCACATATTGTTCGCCGTCCAGTTCCCAGGTGACAGGGGGGGCGGCCACGCCTGCCTTCAGGTTCATGGACCACAGGCGCCTGCCGTCCTGCGCCGAATAGGCGGCGAAATCGCCATTGACCTTGCCCTGGAAGACCAGCCCGCCCGCGGTGGAGAGGATGCCGCCGTTCCACGGCCCGTCATGCTCGACGGTCCACCGCGGCTTGCGCGCCACCGGATCCCAGGCGATCAGCCGGCCCTTGAGCGAGGCGCGCAGCGCCTTCATCGTGCCCGGCGGCAGGCTCGGGGCAAGCCCCGAGGAGAAATCGACGCCCGTGTTCCAGGCGATCGGGCGTTTCTCGAACAGGCCATCCCGATGCATTGCCTGCGGGATTTCCTGGGCCGGGATGAAGGCAAGGCCTTCCGTCGGGCTGAAGGCCATGGGGTGCCAGTTGTGGCCGCCAAGCGGGCCTGGCGTGATGAGCACGCTTTCATCCTTGTAGCGGGCGTGCGCCGTCTCGATCGGCCGGCCCCTCGCGTCGAGACCGGTCGCCCAGTTCATCGGCACGAAGGCATCGCCCGAGATCAGCTTTCCGTCCTTCGCGTCGAGCACATAGAAGAAGCCGTTCTTGGGCGCCTGCATCACCACCCGCCGCATCTTGCCCTTCGGCCCGAGCGGGAGATTGGCGAGGATGAGGGTCTGGGTGGCGGTATAGTCCCAGTTGTCGCGCGGGGTTGTCTGATAGTGCCACCGGTAGTGGCCGGTATCGGCGTCAAGCGCCAGGATGGAGGAAAGGAACAGATTGTCGCCCTTGCCATCGGGGTCGCGCACGTCCGCGTTCCAGGGCGAGCCATTGCCCACGCCCACGATCAGCTGGTCGTTCACCTCGTCATAGATGAAGCTGTCCCACACGGTGCCGCCGCCGCCGTCGCGCTTCCAGGCGCCGGTGTCGCCCCAGGTGGCGTTGGCGAGGGTGCGCAGCGCCTCGTCGGAGGCAGCGCCATCGGGCGCCTTCTCCGGATTGGGCACCGTGTAGAAGCGCCAGCGCAGCGACCCGTCCTTGACATCATAGGCCGAGATGTAGCCGCGCACGCCAAGTTCTGCCCCGCCATTGCCGATGAGCACCATGTCCTTCACCACGCGCGGGGCGCCGGTGATGGTGTAGGGCTTCGTCTGGTCGACGGTGACATTGGTCCACACCGGCTGCCCGCTCCTGGCGTCGAGCGCCACCAGCCGGCCGTCGATCACGCCCAGGAACACCCGCCCACCGTGGATCGCCACGCCGCGATTGACGACGTCGCAGCAGGCCTTGGCGCCGACGCTGCGGTCCACGCCCGGGTCATAGACCCACAGCTCCTCGCCGGTCCTGGCGTCGAGGGCGTGCAGGACCGACCAGGCGGAGGTGACATACATGATCCCGTCGGCGACGATGGGGGTCGCCTCGACGCCGCGGCCGGTCTTCAGCTCGTAGGTCCAGGCGACCCCCAGCTCGTCGACATTGGCGGTGTTGATCCGCGTCAGCCGCGAGTGGCGCTGCTCGTCATAGGTGCCGCCATAGGTCAGCCATTCGGCATGGGCGGAGCCCGCCCTTGCCATGCTGTCCACCTCTGGCGCCGGACCCTTCGCGGTTGCCACGCCACACGCCGCCAGCGAAAGGGCCGACACCGCCACCAGCCCCACGGCTGCCACGCGCTGCATCCTTGCCTCCATCCCCATTCCGCCGTCCCTCTCCGGCATGGCCGTGTCTAGGACCGGCCGAAGCTGTGGTCACTGGAGATTTTGGCAGGCTGTGCCCCTTCAGGCTGCGTGGCGACGCCGCACGCCGGCCGGGATGCGCAAGGTGACCAGCAGGAAGGCCGCAAGGGCCAGCGTCGAGGCCAGGAAGAAGGGAGCGCCCGGCAGCCGGAAGAGGGGGTCGGTGCCCGAGACATTGGCGAACAGCTGGGCATAGATGGGCGGCCCGAGCACGATGGTGATGCTGGAGATGGCGTTGAGCGCGCCCTGCAGCTCGCCTTGCGCGTTCGCCGGCGCAAGCGTCGTTGCCAGCGCCTGCAGCGATGCGGGTGCGAGCGCGCCGAGCGAGCCGATGAGGATGCCGAGGATCAGGAGGGGCGGGGCATCGGCCAGCGCATAGAGCGCCATGGCCGCCGCTCCGCAGCCCAGCCCGATGCGCAGGGCGCGCGGCTCCCCGAAGCGCCGCACGGCCCGCTTCACCACAAGACCGTTCACAAGGACGGCAAGGCCACCGACAAGCCCGAGCGAGAGCCCGACTTCCTGCGCCGACCAGCCGAAGCGATACTGGGTGTAATAGGGCCAGATGATGTGCTGGGCCTGCAGCGCGAACCACCAGAGGAAATGGGTGATGGCAAGGATCGCCAGCGGCCCGCCCAGCAGGGTAATCCGCCGGAAGGTGGAAAAGGGGTTGGAGCGCGCCAGGCTGAACGGCCGCCGCAGATGGCGCGCAAGGCTCTCGGGAAGCACGAACCAGCCCAGCGCGAAATTGAGCACACAGGCAATCGAGGCCGCCACGAAGGGCAGGCGATGGTCGATGCCGCCCAGAAGCCCGCCCAGCGCCGGCCCGATCATGAACCCCAGGCCAAAGGCCACGCCTACCAGCCCGAAATTCTGCGCCCGCCGGTCAGGCGGAGTGACGTCGGCGATATAGGCATAGGCCGTGGAATAGCTGGCACCCGTCAGCCCCGAGAGGATGCGCGCCAGGAGCAGCAGGAAGAGGTTGGGGGCAAGCGCTGCGCCCATGAAGGCAATCGCATGGCCTGCCATGGAGATGAGCAGCACCGGCCGCCGGCCATAGCGGTCGGACAGCCCGCCGAGGATTGGCGAGGCCACGAACTGGGCGATTGCAAAGCTCATGACCAGGCAGCCGCCGATGGCTGAGGCTTCCGAG
>JBDNCK010000005.1:0-17186 GCA_046719675.1 Sphingomonadaceae bacterium
CGATCGTCCAGACCCGTGGAACCGGATCCCCGCCCTCCTGGCCTCCGGCCGCCCGGTCTCCGAAACCTGGAGCACGACGGAAGGCACCCTCGTGCTGCAGGCCATCGTGCCGGCGCCTGCGGTCGGACGGGTCATCACGCTGACGGCCGACGCCGGTGACCTCATCGAGGCGGTCCGGCAGGAGCGCGAGCAGAGCTTCCGGCTTTTCCTTGCCCTGCTTGCCGCGAGCCTGCTGCTTTCGCTCTATCTTGCGCGCACCATCGTGCGACCGCTGGGCGAGCTTGCGCTGTCGGCACAGCGGGTGCGTCGCGGCCGGGACCGCGAGGTGGAAATCCCCCGCTATCCCGGTCGGCGCGACGAGATTGGTCGGCTGGCCCGCGCCCTTGCCGACATGACGGCCGCGTTGCGCCAGCGCATCGATGCAACCGAAGCCTTTGCTGCCGATGTCGCGCATGAACTGAAGAACCCGCTCGCCAGCCTGAGAAGCGCCGTCGAGGCGCTCGGGACCGTCCGGCGCGAGCAAGACCGGGCCCAGCTGTTCCAGCTGATCGAGGCCGACGTGCGCCGCATCGATCGGTTGCTGCTCGACATTTCCCACGCGTCGCGGCTGGAGGCCGAACTCACCCGGATGCGGCTGGAGCCGGTCGATCTGGGGACCTTCGTCGCCAGGATGTCGCGAACCATGGCCCTGACTGCCCCCTGGAAGGACCGGGTCAGGCTGGAGACCGAGGTCCCGTCGGCGGGTGTGGCAATCGTCCTGGCCGAGCCTGGCCGGCTGCAGCAGGTGCTGGCGAACCTCCTCGACAATGCTGCGAGCTTCACGCCGGAAGGAAGCCGGATCGTCACGCGCGTCGAACGCGCTGGCGCCGAGGTGGTGCTGAGGGTGGAAGACGAGGGACCGGGCGTGGCACCCGCCCTCAGGGAGGCGATCTTCGAACGCTTCTATTCCGAGCGGCCGGCAACCGAATCCTATGGCCGCCACAGCGGTCTCGGCCTTTCCATTGTGCGCAGCATCGTCGAGGCCTTCGACGGGCAGGTGTCGGTCAGGGACCGCGCCGATGGCCGCCCCGGCGCCTGCTTCGAGGTGCGCCTGCCTGCAACCGATGCGCGCATCGGGCCTGTCGATCCGGCGCCGCGGGACATGGAACGCCTCGACCAGCCATGACACCCACCCAGCTGCACGCAACGGCCGTGGCGAAGGACTGGCGCGCCGTGCTCCTTCTCGGCCCGCCCGGTGCGGGCAAGTCCGACCTGGCGCTTGCCCTCCTGGATCGTGGCTGGTTGCTGGTCGCGGACGACTGCACCTGCCTTGCCCCGGGCGCGGACGGCGAACCTCTGGCCTTCCCCCCGCCCGCCCTTGCCGGCCTTCTCGAAATACATGGTGTCGGCCTTGCCGTCAGGCCCTACATTGCCCATGTGCCCGTGGAGCTTGCCATTGATTGTGCCAGCCAGAGCGACCGGATGCCCGACTTCCGGCACCTGGGCGTGATTCGCCTGCTCGAGCGCGACGTGCCGGTCCTGGGGCTGCAGGCCCTTGCGCGCTCCGCCCCGCTCAAGGTCGAGGCGGCGCTTCTCCGCCTGCGCGAGGTCCGCAGTGGCTGACCGGACTCCTGTCCTTCCACCCATATTGCTCGTCACCGGCATGTCCGGGGCGGGCAAGTCCACGGCGCTCAAGGCGCTCGAGGATGCGGGATATGAGGCCGTGGACAATCTGCCGGTCTCGCTGCTGCCGGCGCTGGTTGCCGCACCTTCCGAGCGGCCGCTCGCCATCGGGATCGACACCCGCACGCGTGCCTTCCTTCCGGATGCGCTTGCCGCCACGCTCGGCGAGATTTCCCGCCCGGAGCGTCCGGTGCGGCTCCTCTTTCTGGACTGCTCCGGCGCCGAACTCGTCCGCCGCTTCGGCGAAACCCGGCGGCCGCATCCGCTTGCGCTCGACCGGCCGGCAAGCGACGGCATCGCGCGCGAACGCGAGCTTCTCGACAGCCTGCGGCGCACGGCAGACCTGGTGATCGACACCACCGACCACAGCCCGCATGACCTTCGCCGGGTCATCATCACCCGCTTCGCGCAAGGGGACGTCCGGCCGCTCACGCTGACCCTTGTCAGCTTCGGCTATTCGCGCGGCATCCCGCGCGATGCCGATCTCGTGTTCGACATGCGCTTCCTGCGCAACCCGCACTGGGATCCGGCACTGCGTCCGCTCGATGGCCTCGATCCGGCCGTGCGCGCCCATGTCGAGGCGGATCCATCCTGGAGTCAGGCGTTCGAGCGCATCATGGCTTTGCTTCTGGTGCTGCTTCCCGGCTACAGGCGCGAGGGAAGGGCGTATGTGACGGTCGCCTTCGGTTGCACGGGCGGGCGACACCGCTCGGTGGCAACGGCGGAAGCGGCTGGCGCGGCGCTGCAGGAGGCGGGCTGGGCGAATCTGGTGATGCATCGGGATCGCGGCCACCAGATGGACGAAGCGGCGCTCGAGCAGCGCACGAAGAAGGAACGCGAATGATCGGACTTGTACTGGTGACCCATGGCGGGCTGGGCACCGAATTCGTGAACGCACTCGAACATATCGTCGGCACGCAGCGCCAGGTGGCCGCCGTGCGGATCGACGCCCATGATGACATGGAGGCCAAGCGCGCCGAAATCGCGCGGCTGGCAGCCGAGGTCGATACGGGCCGCGGGGTCATTCTCCTGACCGATACCTTCGGCGGAACGCCCTCCAATCTCGCCATTTCCCTGATGGGGCGCGAGAATCTCGAGGTGATCGCCGGCGTGAACCTGCCGATGCTGATCAAGCTTGCAACAGTGCGCGAAAGCAAGGGCGTTAGCGAGGCGGTTGATCTCGCGCAGGAGGCAGGGCGCAAATATATCTCGGTCGCAAGCCGGATCCTCGGGGAGGCAGCCTGAACGACGCCATGCATGCCGGGCCGGTCAGGCTGGCAATCTGCAACCGGCGCGGGCTGCATGCGCGCGCCAGCGCCCGCTTCGTTACGCTGGCGAGCGCCTATCGCGCCACCATCTATGTCGCCAAGGACGGCCAGGAAGTGGTCGGCACCTCGATCATGGGGCTGATGATGCTCGGCGCTGCCATGGGCGAGGCCATCAGCATCCGCGCCGAAGGCGAGGACGCCGAGGCCGCCCTTGCCGCCCTGAGCGCACTGGTGGCTGACCGGTTCGGCGAGGACTAGCTGGCCGCCTCCGACTGCAGCTGCAGATAATTGGCAAGGCCCATCTGCTCGATCATCTCGAGCTGGGTCTCGATGAAGTCAACATGCTCCTCCTCGGCATCGAGGATATGCACGAACAGATCGCGCGACACGAAGTCGCGCACGCTCTCGCAATGCGGGATCGCCTCCTTCAGAAGTTCGATGGCCTCATGCTCGAGCGCGAGATCCGCCTTCAGCACTTCGGGCACATTCTCGCCGATGCGCAGGCGGTTGAGCGACTGGAGATTGGGCAGGCCCTCGAGAAAGAGGATCCGCTCGACGAGCTTGTCGGCGTGCTTCATCTCGTCGATCGATTCCTCATACTCGTACTTCGCGAGCTTGCGGATCCCCCAGTTGTCCAGCATCCGATAGTGCAGGAAATACTGGTTGATCGCCGTCAGCTCGCCCTTGAGCACGGCATTGAGATACTCGATGACCTTGGCGTCGCCCTTCATGGCCGCTGTCTCCTTGTCTGACCTTGCCGGTAAGATATCCGCAGGAAGCCGCCATGGCAACCCCAAGTCGCTGATTTTCTTCCAGTTTTTATCGTTTCGCAGAAGCGTTCGCAAAATTTGGGCTGGCGTGGCAGAACGCGCGCACTAGAAGGCCCGGCTGACATGGACGCAACCCGCAAGACCGACGACTGGCGGCACACGGTTTTCCTGCCGCACACGGATTTCCCGATGAAGGCCGGCCTGGCCGAGACCGAGCCGCGCCTGCTCGCCCGCTGGCAGGCCGAAGATGCCTATGGCGCGCTTCGCCGCAGCCGCGCCGGTCAGCCACGCTACATCCTCCACGACGGCCCGCCCTACGCCAATGGCAACATGCACCTGGGCCATGCGATGAACCATATCTGGAAGGATCTGGTCGTCCGCACCCGCTCCATGCTGGGGTTTGATGCCCCCTATGTGCCCGGTTTCGACTGCCATGGGCTTCCCATCGAGTGGCGGGTGGAAGAGCTCAACCGCGAGAAGGGCGTGAAGAAGGGCGACCTGCCGGTGCTCGCCTTCCGCGCGCAATGCCGGGCCTATGCGCAGCACTGGGTGGATGTGCAGCGCGAACAGCTGCAGCGCCTGGGTGTCTGGGGGGAATGGGACGAACCCTATCTTACCATGGATTTCGGCGCCGAGGCCGCGATTGCGGCGGAACTGCTGAAGTTCGCCGAGACGGGCCAGCTCTATCGCGGCGCCAAGCCGGTGATGTGGTCGCCGGTTGAGCAGACCGCGCTTGCGGAAGCCGAAGTCGAGTATGAGGAGGTGACCTCGACCCAGGTCGATGTCGCCTTCGAGATCGTGGAAGCGCCAAACGCCCCCGAGCTGGTTGGGGCGCACGCCGTCATCTGGACGACGACCCCCTGGACCCTGCCCGTCAACCGCGCGCTCGCCCATGGGGAGGACATCGATTATCTGCTGCTCGAATGTTCCCGTGCGGGCGCCGCGCCCATGAGGGCGGTGGTTGCCGCCGATCTGCGGGGAGCTTTCGAGGCTCGCATGGGGAAGAATGGGGACGAACGCTCTTCCCGGGTGCTGCGCACCATGCGCGGCTCCGCCCTCGCCGGCGCCATTGCGCGCCACCCGCTGCATCATCTCGGGGGCTTCTTCGCCGAGCCGCGGCCGCTGCTCGCGGGCGATTTCGTGACCACCGACCAGGGCACCGGCATCGTCCATATGGCGCCCGACCATGGCGAGGACGACTTCGCCCTTTGCAAGGCCCACGGCATCGACCCGCTGTTCGTCGTCGGCCCGGACGGCACCTACCGTGCCGACTGGCCCGTCGTCGGCGGCATGCATGTCTACAAGGTCAACGATCCCGACGGGCCGATCTGCTCCGCGCTGCGCGCGGCCGGCGCGCTGCTGTCGGCCAGCGCCGACTACCGCCACAGCTACCCGCACAGCTGGCGTTCCAGGAAGAAGCTCATCTATCGCTGCACGCCGCAGTGGTTCGTTGCCATGGACCGGGATCTGGGCGATGGCACGACGCTGCGGGGGCGCGCGCTTGCTGCCATTGGCGAGACGCGCTGGTTCCCTCCGAAGGCCGAAACCCGTATCCGCGCCATGGTCGAGGGTCGGCCGGACTGGGTGCTCTCGCGCCAGCGCGCCTGGGGCGTGCCCATCACCCTCTTCGTCCACCGCGGCACCGGCGACTATCTGCGTGATGCCGAGGTCAACCGCCGCGTCGTCGAGGCCTTCCGCGAACAGGGCGCCGACGCCTGGTGGACAACCGATCCGCAGGTGTTTCTCGGGAACGAACACCGCGCCGCCGATTACGAGCAGGTGACCGACATCCTCGATGTCTGGTTCGACAGCGGGTCCACCCATGCCTTCGTGACGGAAGCCCGCCTCCATGCCGAACAGGCGGACCTCTATCTCGAAGGCTCGGACCAGCATCGCGGCTGGTTCCAGTCCTCGCTGCTCGAGGCCTGCGGCACCCGCGGCCGCGCGCCCTACAGGGGCGTGCTCACTCACGGCATGACGCTCGACGAGCAGGGCCGGAAGATGTCGAAGTCGCTCGGCAATGTCATCGATCCGCTCGAGGTCATCAACCAGTCGGGTGCGGATGTGCTGCGGCTGTGGTGTGCCACCATCGACTTCACCGAGGACAGCCGCTTCGGCAAGGCGGCGCTCCAGACGGCGGTGGACAGCTACCGCAAGCTTCGCAACACGCTGCGCTACCTGCTTGGCGCGCTCGCCGGCTGGAGCGAGGCGGAAGCCGTGCCGCCGGCCGGGATGCCGCTGCTCGAACGCTGGGTGCTCTCGCGCCTGGCGGCGCTTGACGCGGAGCTGCGCGCCCATGTCGACAACCACGCCTACAGCCGCGCCATGGCTGCAATCGCGCAGTTCGTGAACCAGGATCTCTCCGCCTTCGTCTTCGATGTCCGCAAGGACAGCCTTTATTGCGATGCCGCGACAAGCCCGCGGCGCCGCGCCTACCGGAGCCTGCTTGCCATCCTCTTCGACTGGCTCGCCAGATGGCTGGCGCCCGTTCTTGTCTTCACGAGCGAGGAAGCCTGGGGCCATCGCCACGGCGAGGCCGCCGGCTCCATCCATCACCAGCTCTTCACCGAGGTCGACCCTGCCTGGCGCGACCCGGCGCTCGAGGAGGACATGGCCGCCGTGCTTGCGCTTCGGGCAGCCGCCTTTGACCAGCTCGAGGGGCTGCGGCGCGACAAGCTGATCGGCAGCTTCCTGCAGGCCGAGGTGGAAGCCCTGGTGCCGGATGCCAGAATGCGCGCGCGGCTCGCCCGGTTCGACCTTGCCGAGCTGCTGCTGGTGGCCGAGGCAAGGCTTGCGGAGGGGAAGGGCGAGGGGATCGTCGTGACGGCTGCCCGCACCCTGCGCGCGCGATGCGAGCGTTGCTGGCGGCATCTTGCCGACATCGGGCCGAACGGCCTTTGCGGGCGCTGCGCCGAGGTGGTGGGATGACGGCGCCCGCTGCCTGGCTCGTGGCGCTTGCCGTCCTCGTCCTTGACCAGCTGACGAAATGGTGGATCGTCTCCGTCGTCCGGCTCGAGGAGCGGCTTTCGGTTCCGGTCCTCCCGGTATTCTCCCTCACCTGGGTCGAGAATCGGGGGGTGTCCATGGGCCTCTTCCAGGCGGGAAGCGACGTCGGCCGCTGGCTGCTGGTTGCCCTGACCGCCGCGATTGCCGTGGTTGTCGCCGTCTGGCTCCGGCGCGAGCAGCGCCCGGTCGAACGGCTGGCGCTTGCCCTCGTCCTTGGCGGCGCCATCGGGAACATCATCGATCGCGTGCGCCTGGGCTTTGTCATCGACTTCGTCCATTTGCATTGGGGGCAATGGTCCTTCTATGTATTCAACGTCGCGGATGCGGCGATCAGCATCGGGGTTGTGATCCTGCTCGCCTCGGCGCTGTTCGAACGCTCCCTTTCGCGAACGGAAAGCCACCAATGACACGTGCGGTTGTTCTTCTTGGTCTTGCCTCCTTCCTCCTTGCTGCCTGCGGAAGCAGCGGGATCGCCAACCGCAAGCGGCCGGACGAATTCGCCGTCGGCCGCGCTGCCCCGCTCGTGATCCCGCCGGACTTCAACATGGCCCCCCCTGCGCCCGGCTCGCCGCGCCCGCTCGCCGCCGACAGCCAGCAGCAGGCGCTCGAAGCGCTGTTCGGCCCGGGCGTGACCCTGCCGCCGCCGTCGGCCACCGAGCGCGACATGCTGGAGACATCCCGCGCGAGCGCGGCAGACCCGATGATCCGCAACTATGCCGGCGAGCTCAAGGGCGCCGAGCAGCGGACCATGACGGTCGACAAGGGCGTGTTCCTGCGCGAGCTGCTCGACGCGCCCCCCCTGGTGCGCAATCCCTCGGTTGCGCGCATCGCCATTCCCGGGGCCTGATCCTCAGGAAAGCGCAAGCCGCGCGGCAAGGCTTGCTGCTGCGGTATCGAGCGCCCGGGCAACCGGGCCTTCCGCCAGCGGCGCGCCAAGGTCGGATGCGCGGGTGACGGCCGGGTCCAGCGGAAGGGCTGCGAGCAGCGGCGAATCGAGCGCGGCCTGAAAGGCGCTGGCATCGAACGGCCCGAAGGGTTCTATGGCCGTCTCGCCTGCGGCCTCCAGCACGGTCATGTTGGCAATCGCCCCCAGGATCGGTACCTCGAGCTGCCGGAAGAGGGCTGCCGCCCGCTTCGCATCGGCCAGCGCCAGCGCCTGCGGCGTGGAGACAAGCACGACCCCGGACGGCTTCAGCTTCTGGGCAAGGCTGATCTGGATGTCACCGGTTCCGGGCGGCATGTCGACCACGAGGACATCGAGCCGGCCCCACAGTCCGGACTCGGCCATCTGCACCATCGCGCCCGAGATCATTGGCCCGCGCCAGGCAACCGCCCGGTCCGGGTCCGCCATCAGCCCCATGCCCAGCACCTTGAGGCCATGGGCGACAACCGGCTTGAGCTGCTTGTCCGCCGTTGCCTCGGCGCGTTGGCGGATACCGAGCAGGATGTGCGCCGATGGCCCGTGGATGTCCGCGTCGAGCAGGCCGACGGCAAGTCCGCGCCGGGCAAGGGCGAGCGCAAGATTGGCCGAGACCGTGGACTTGCCAACGCCACCCTTGCCCGATGCAACCGCGATCACATGCGCAACCTCGGCAAGGCCGCCCCTGCCTGTCGTTGCCCGCTGGTGCCGCTCCGACGTCTGGATGACCCGCACCCGCGCGACCGAGTCGAGCTGCAGCAGGGCCTCGCGAATGGCGGTCTCCAGCGCCACCGGAGCTCCTCTCGGCAGGCCGTCGATGGCAAGGATGGCAGTCGCCGTGCCGTCATCGGCAAGGCGCAGGCCCGAGACTCGCCCGCATTCCACCACCGGGCGACGCGCCACCGGGTCGAGGATGCCTGCAAGCGCCTGTGCCAGCCTGTCGCGAGTCATCTGTGTCATCAGCCCCTCGCATTCCTGGGACGTGGGGCCTATATCGCCGGCAAAGGTTCGGCAATGCCGCGGATGCGGCACGCGTGCCAAGGTCGCACGCGGTATCGGGAGTCACGAATGCCCTGGGAGAACAACGAGGACCGCGGCGACAAGGGCCGGAAGCGCAGCCCATGGGGCAGCCCTGGCGGCGATGGACCGCCCGATCGCGGCCGCGGCCCCTGGGGCGCTCCGGGTGGCGATGGCGGGGCCAGGGGCGAAGACGGCGGGCGCGGTTCGCCGGATTTCGACGAGTTCATCCGCCGCAGCCAGGAACGGCTCCGCGAGATGGCGGGTGGCGGGCGGACCGGCCCACGGTTCGGAGGCGGCGGCCGCGGCGGCGGCGTTCCCAACATCCCCTGGCTCTGGGTTGCCGGCGGCCTCCTTCTCGTCGCGATTGCCTCATCATCGGCCTATCGGATCAACGCCGGCGAGCGCGGGGTCGTGACCCGACTCGGCCAGTATCACAAGACATCAAGCCCCGGCTTTCACCTGAAGCTTCCGGCACCCATCGACCAGGTCACCAAGGTCCAGTTCGAGAACATCCGCACGACCGAGATCGGCTCGCCCGTCGGCGGCTCGGAAAACCTGATGATCACGGGCGACCAGAACATCATCGACATCGCCTATGCGGTGCGCTGGCGGCTTTCGAACGCCGAGCAGTTCCTGTTCCAGATCAAGGATCCCGACACGACCGTGCGCGAAGTGACGGAAGCCGCCATGCGCGAGATGATCGGTCGGGCGACGCTTGACAATGCGATCGGCCCCGAACGGGCGGCAATCGCCGACGAAGTGGCCCTGCGCACGCAGGAGATCCTCGACGGCTATCGCTCGGGCATCCGCATCCAGGGTGTCGACATCCGCCAGGCCGACCCGCCGGCGGCCGTCGACGAAGCCTTCAAGGACGTGTCGGCAGCCCAGCAGGATGCGCAGCAGTTCCTGAACCAGGCACGCGCCTATGCGCAGCAGGTGGCTGCCCAGGCGCAAGGGGCAACGGCTGCCTTCGACAAGGTGTTCGAGGAGTATCGCCTGGCGCCGGAGGTGACCCGCAAGCGGATGTATCTCGAGACGATGGAGCAGGTTCTGGGCAAGGTGGACAAGACGATCATCGAGGCGCCCGGCGTCACCACCTATCTGCCGCTTTCCGAAGTGCAGCGGCGCAGCCAGGCGGCGCGCGCTGCGGGAGGCAACCCGTAATGGCGATGCAGCGCAATCTCCTTCTTCTTGGCCTCGTCGTTCTTGCAGCCCTGTTCGTGCTCGGGCAGTCGCTGGTGCGCGTGCCGGAAGACCAGCAGGCAATCGGCATCCAGCTCGGCAAGCCGGTCTGGACGGTCAACACCTATGACGCGACCGAGCGTTTCGGGCAGACAGGCGCCGGGGTCGTGCTCAAGGTGCCGTTCGTGCAGGAAGTCCGCTTTGTCGACAAGCGCATCCTGCCGCTCGACATTGCGCCGCAGACGGTGCTCTCCACGGATCAGCTGCGCCTTGTCGTCGATGCCTTTGCGCGCTTTCGCGTGACCGACCCGGTGCGCATGTTCCAGACAGTCCAGACCGAGGAGCGGCTTGCCGACGAGCTGTCGCGGATCCTGACCTCGCGCCTGAGGAATGAGCTCGGCAAGCAGCGGTTCGACGTGCTGCTGTCGCCCGAGCGCGGGCAGATGATGGAAACCATCCAGGCAGCGGTCAATCGCTCGGCCGCAGCCTATGGCGCGGAAATCGTTGATGTCCGCATCAAGCGCGCCGACCTGCCGCCGGGAACGCCGCTCGAGGCTGCCTATGAGCGGATGCGCACAGCCCGGCAGGAGGAAGCGCTTACCATCCGCGCCCAGGGCGCGCGCGACGCGCAGATCATCCGCGCCGAGGCTGATGCTGCCGCTGCCCGGACCTATGCCGAAAGCTTTGGCAAGGATCCGGATTTCTATGCCTTCTATCGGGCGATGCAGGCCTATCGGTCCACCTTCAACGATGGCAACGCCTCGGTCGTGCTTTCGCCCGACAACGAGTTCCTGCGGGAGTTCGATGGCCGCCGCACGCCGCGTCGCTAGGGGCGTTCAGGGAGCAGCAAAGCACCCCCGGCAAGACACACCCGCCCCAAGGAGTGCCATTTTCCGCATGAAGACGCGTTTCACCCCCCTGATCGCCATTGCCGGGCTTCTCGCAGGCGCACCCTTGTTCGCACAGGCGCAGCCGCAGCCGGCCACGCTCCCGGCCCCGGCGCAGCCACCGGCAGGCGCACCTGTCAGCTTTGCCGATCTCACCGCCCGCCTGCAGCCGGCCGTCGTCAACATCTCGACGACGCAGCGGGTGGAAGTGGGCCGCGCCTTCCCGCGCTTCGGGCCGGGCATGAGCATCGAGGAGCTGTTCCGCCGGTTCCAGGAACAGCAGGGCGAAAGCGGCGAGCCGGTGACGCGCGAGGCGACATCGCTCGGTTCCGGTTTCCTGATTTCCCCCGATGGCTACATCGTCACCAACAACCATGTGATTTCCGGCCGCGACGGCCGCAGCCTCGTCGACTCGATCACGGTCACGCTGTCCGACCGGCGCGAGTTCACGGCGCGTGTCGTCGGCCGCGATCCGCTATCGGACCTTGCGCTCCTGAAGATCGAAGGCAGGGATCTGCCGTTCGTGCGCTTCGGCAACTCGCGCAGCGTCCGCGTGGGCGACTGGGCGATTGCCATCGGCAATCCCTTTGGCCTCGGCGGCACGGTGACGGCAGGAATCGTCTCTGCGCTGCACCGCAACATCACCGGCGGCGGCGCCTACGACCGCTACATCCAGACGGATGCCTCCATCAACCAGGGCAACAGCGGCGGCCCGCTGTTCGATCTTTCCGGCAATGTCATCGGCGTGAACACCGCCATCTTCTCGCCCACCGGTGGCAATGTCGGGGTCGGGTTCGCGATCCCGGCGGAACTTGCGCAACCCGTCATCGAGCAGCTGCGCTCGGGCGGGCGGGTGCGGCGGGGCTATCTCGGCGTGCAGATCCAGCCGCTGTCCGCCCCGATTGCAGCCTCGCTCGGGCTGCCCAAGGATCGCGGCGAGATTGTCGCCGGCGTGGAGCCCAACGGCCCGGCGCAGAAGGCCGGCATTCGCCAGGGCGATGTCATCGTCTCGGTTGCCGGCCAGGATGTCACGCCGGACAACACGCTTTCGTTCATCGTCGCCAACACGCCCATCGGCACCCGCGTGCCGATCCAGCTCATTCGCCAGGGCCAGCGGCAGACGATCACGGCGACCATCGGCGAGCGGCCCAATGAGGCGGTCCTCCAGGGCCAGCCCCCGGAAGAGCCGGAGGAAGGGCGGGAGTCGCGCGAGCCGGGCGCGGAAGCTGCCCGCCAGTCCCTTGGCCTCACGCTCCAGACGCTGACCCCGGAAATCCGCCAGCAGCTCGGCCTGCCCGAGACGGTGCAGGGCCTTGTCGTCGGACGCGTGAACCCGGCCTCGAACGCGGCCGAACAGGGCCTCCAGCGCGGCGACATCGTGCTTTCCATCAACCAGCGGCCGGTTCGCACGCCGCAGGAGGCAGCCGCCATCGTCAACGAAGCCCGCAAGGCCGGCCGCGACACGGTGCTGCTGCTCGTTCAGCGCGGGAACCGTCCGGCCACCTTCATCGGCGTGCGCATGCGCTAGACTGAGCGCGAAGCTGCGCTAAACCGAAGGCCAAACGGTTGGAAGGGAGCGCGCCTTGGACAGCATCTTCATCGGCAAGGGCGAGGAGAATCCCCAGCACCTGCTGCTCAAGCGCGCCAACCGGCATGGCCTGATCGCAGGCGCCACCGGCACCGGCAAGACGGTGACGCTCCAGGTGATGGCGGAGGCGTTCAGCCGAGCCGGCGTTCCCGTGTTCTTCCCGGACATGAAGGGCGATGTGGCCGGGATGGCACTACCCGGATCGCCGACCGCAAAGACGCACGAGCCCTTCACGAAGCGCGCGGCCGAGCTTGGTCTTGCCGACTATGCCTATGACGGCAATCCGGTTGTTCTGTGGGATCTCTTCGGCGAACAGGGCCATCCCGTCCGGGCGACGGTCTCGGAAATGGGTCCGCTGCTGCTCGCGCGGCTGATGGGCCTCAACGAGACGCAGGAAGGCGTGCTTACCATCGCCTTCCGCTATGCCGACGACAGGGGCCTCCTTGTCCTCGATCTCAAGGACCTGCAGCAGCTGCTGAGCCATTGCGCGGACAATGCGGCAGACATCTCGGGCCGCTACGGCAATGTCACCCGACAGTCGGTCGGAAGCATCCAGCGCCAGCTTCTGACCCTCGAATCGCAGGGGGCAGCCCATTTCTTCGGCGAGCCGGCGCTCGACATCGCCGACATGATGGCCGTCGAAGAGGATGGCCGCGGCCGGATCAACATCCTGGCAGCCGACCGGCTGATGGCAGCCCCGCGGCTCTACTCCACCTTCCTGCTGTGGCTCCTGTCCGAGCTGTTCGAGGAACTTCCGGAAGTCGGCGATCCGGACAAGCCGAAGTTCGTCTTCTTCTTCGACGAAGCCCATATGCTGTTCAACGAGGCACCCCGGGCGCTGCTGGAGCGGATCGAGCAGGTGGTGCGGCTGATCCGCTCGAAGGGCGTGGGCATCTACTTCTGCACCCAGAACCCGATCGACATTCCCGATTCCGTTGCAGGACAGCTGGGCAACCGAGTGCAGCATGCACTGCGCGCCTTTACGCCCAGGGACCAGCGGGCCGTGCGCGCAGCCGCAGAGACCTTCCGCCCCAATCCGAAGCTCGACGTGCGAACGGCGATTACCGAGCTCAGGGTCGGGGAGGCGCTGGTCTCGGTCCTCGGGGCAGATGGTGCGCCAACGCCGGTCGAGCGCACGCTCGTCCGGCCGCCGGTCGGGCGCGTCGGGCCGCTCTCCGAAGGCGAGCGCGGCACCCTGGTTGCAACCTCGCCCGTTGCCGGACGCTATGAGGAGATGGTGGACCGCGAATCGGCCTACGAGATCCTGTCCGCCACGGCCGAGGCGCGCGCAGCCGAAGACGCCGAGCGCCGGGCCGCGCAGGAGGCAGAGAAGGCCGCGCGCGAGCGGGCCCGCGCCGAAGCTGCCGCCCGGCGGGAACGTGCGGGCACGCCGGCCGGGCAGGTGGAAGCACTCGCCAGGCAGGTGACGAATGCCGCCACGCGCACGCTGGGCAACGAGATCGGCCGGCGGCTCGTGCGCGGCGTGCTCGGCGGCCTGTTCGCAGGTGGCGCCGTGCGCGCGGCCGGCAGCAGGGTGCGGCAGTCTGCGGCACGGGGGAAGGCGCCGTCGGGCGCGTCGGCCATCAAGCCGGACTGGGGCAGCAAGCGCTAGTCGCGCTCGAGGACAATGCCTGCGCGCTTGAGCGTTGCCCGAGCGACCGCCAGCCTTTCCGCCAGGCGCGCATGCAGCGCCGGCGTTGCTGCCACCACGCCCGGCATTTCCGGTTCCGGCTTGTTGAAGGCAAAGGGGGATCCCTCGCGGTCGGTCACGGCACCGCCGGCAGCCGTCACGATCAGGCTGGCCGCAGCCACGTCCCACTCGTTGGTGACCCGCCCGTCGATGAAGCCGTCCGCCTCGCCGCAGGCAACCAGTGCCATGCGAAGCGCAAGGCTGTTCGGCTTGGCGACGGCCTGCATCTCGAAGGGCTCGGGCCAGAGCCTGGCTGAGGCAAACTGCGGATCGACGGGCAGCCGCACGCCTGCCTCCTCCACCCGGCCGGATACCGCAATCGGCGCACCATTGAGGGTGGCAAGCCCCGGCGTTGCCGCGAAGACCCGTTCGAGCGCCGGCGCCACCAGAACCCCCAGCCGGACTTCGCCGCGCACCACCAGTGCAACCGAAACTGCCCAGCCATCGCGCCCGCGCGCATAGTCGCGCGTGCCGTCGATCGGGTCCACGACCCACAGCGCGTCCGCATCCAGGCGGTCGAGCGAATCCGCCGTTTCCTCCGAAAGCCAGCCATAACCCGGCCGCGCGCCCAGCAGCCGCTCCTTCAGCAGCCCGTCCACGGCAAGATCGGCAGAGGTCACCGGATTCCCGCGCGACTTGTCCCAGGTTTCGAAGCCGCGTGTCGAAAGCCAGAGCGCATGGTCGGCCGCCTCGATCGCGGCAGCCTGTGCCAGCGCGAAATCCGCCGAAAGGTCAACGCAAGGCTCAGGCACCGGCGACCGTCATCCCGTCCACCCGGACCGTCGGGCTGTTGGTGGCAAGGCGGAAGACGAGATCGTCCGCCGGCACCAGCTCCCGGAACATGTCGAGAAGATTGCCGGCAATCGTCATTTCGGTGACCGGCTCGGCGATGGCCCCATCGCGGATGGCAAAGCCGGCAGCCCCCCGGCTGTAGTCGCCCGTCAGGCCGTTCACGCCCATGCCGATCAGTTCCGTGACGAGAAATCCGAGCCTGATGTCGGCAATCAGCGACTCGACGCTCATGGTGCCTGCCTCGAGGTGGAGATTGCTGGTTGCCACAGTCGGCGGGCCGCCGAGGCCGCGACTTGCATGGCCGGTGGCGCGAAGCCCGAGCTGGCGCGCCGAAGCGCTGTCCAGCAGCCAGCCGCCGAGCATGCCATCGTCCACCAGCAGGGTCCTTGCAGTCGGCAGCCCCTCGCCATCGAAGGCGCGCGAGCGCAGCCCGCGCCGGCGATGGGGATCATCGACGACGCGCACACCGGGGCGGAACAGACGCTCGCCCTGCCGCCCCTTCAGGAAGCTCGTGCCCCGCGCGATGGCAGGGCCGCTCATGGCGCCTGCCAGATGCCCGAGCAGGCTGGCCGATACCCGCCAGTCGAAGACGACGGGCATGGCACCCGTTGCCAGCCGCACGGGGTTCCGCCGGGCGCTCGCCCGCTCTCCGGCGCTCCGGCCGATGCCTTCCGGGTCTCGAAGGTCGGAGAGGAAGCGGGCCTGCGACCAGTCATAGTCGCGCTGTCGCGCTGCGCCTTCACCGGCAATCGCCACGGCAGACACCGAAACCGACGTGCCCTCCTGGGTGCCGCGAAAGCCGGTGCTGGTGCCGAGCGCCATCCTCGAATGTCCGGCAGTGGCCGAGCCGCCCTCGCTGTTGCTGACACCGGCAACACCGAGTGCCGCGGCTTCGGCTGCCTGCGCCATGGCACGCAGCTGCTGCGGGGTGATGGCAAGCACGGCCTCGTCGAACAGGTCGAGGCAGGGGAAGGGGCCGTGGGCCAGCTGCCCGGTCTCCGCAAGGCCGGCATAGGGATCCTCGGGGGCAAGGCGGGCCATGGCAACCGCGCGCCCGGCGGCCTCGGCGATGGCTGCCTCCGAAAGGTCCGATGTGGCGACCTGCGCGCTACGGGCGCCCACCAGGACCCGCAGCCCGAGATCGCGGCTTTCCGAGCGCGACGCTTCCTCCAGCTCGCCCAGTCGGACCCCGGCCGTGGTGGAGGCAGAGACGATGACCAGGGCATCGGCGGCGTCGGCCCCGGCCTGCCGGGCGGCCGCGAGCGCGCGGTCGACCATCGCCAGCAGCTCTGTGTCCTCGGTCAACCGACAAGCCCGCGCGGGAAGGGGAGTGTCACGAGAAAGGCAAGCGCCATCAGCAATCCCGTCCGGACATTCGACCGGAAGCGCAGCAGGGCGTTTTCCGTGTCATGCGGCGCGAAGGTGGCTGCCTGCCACCCGAGATGGAGCGCCGCAGGCGCAAGCGCCAGCAGCACCAGCGGGTCCGGCGCCAGGAGGAAGAGGGATCCGGCAAGCGCGATCACGGCAAGGGCATAGAAGAGGGCAACGCCGGGCTTCAGCCTGCGGCCCAGCGCGCGCGCCGACGAGCGGATCCCGACAAGGGCGTCATCCTCGCGGTCCTGCGCGGCATAGATGCTGTCATAGCCGACCGTCCAGGCGACAAGGCCGCCATAGGCAAGCAGGAGGGCTGCAGGCGATGCGGGATCGCTGCTGCAGGCCCAGCCGACGAGCGCACCCCAGTTGAAGGTGAGCCCGAGCCACAGCTGCGGCCACCAGGTGATCCGCTTCATGAAGGGATAGGCCGCCACCATCAGGAGCGAGGCCAGGGCCACCAGCTGCGCGCGCCAGGGCAACTGCAACAGGACCAGCAGCCCGACAAGGGAGAGAAACACAAGAAATGCCCAGGCGGAGCGAAGCGGGATGGCGCCCGATGCCAGCGGCCGCGCCGCAGTTCGCGCCACGCGCCGGTCGAGGTCGCGGTCGACGATGTCGTTGTAGACGCAGCCCGCCGCCCGCATGGCGGCCGCCCCGAGCAGGAACCAGGGAAGCAGCCCCAGCGTTGCCGGTTCGCGCGAGAGGGCAACCCCGATCACACAGGGCCAGAACAGGAGCCAGATACCGGCCGGCCGGTCGAAGCGCGCCAGCCGCGCATAGAGCTGCACCCGTTCCGGGAGCCAGTCCACCCAGCTTCTTGTTGCGTCCGGCGTCACGCACCCAGACCTAGTGAGCCAGCATCCTTCCGGCAACGCGGCATGTCGGTTCAGAAGATGCGGCCAAGGATGAGATAGAGCGACTGCCCCTCTCCCGTGGCGCCGCCGCCCAGTGTCAGCGGACCGAGCGGCGTATCGGCGGACAGGAAGAGACTTCCGGCCGGGCGCAATCCGATCGCACTCCAGTCCTCG